>NZ_JBZVFJ010000005.1:0-58896 GCF_058402725.1 Fundidesulfovibrio sp.
TAGCCCTACCTCTTCGGTTGGACAGGATGTCCGGTCTAAACGGGGGCTACTCCACTGCCCATCATCTCCGTGTAGGCCTTCGGGGTCATTTTTCCCAGGCTTGAGTGAGGCCGGGCTTCGTCACGGCGCTCGCGGCGTATCCTTGAGGCTGACGTCCGGGTCAGCGCCAAGGGAGAGCATGTTGGCCTTGCCGTTGAAACGATAGCGAGAGCTCCATCGCCTCCCCCCGCTGGGAGCAATCTCTTGGCAAAGCACCCTGTCGTCGGCGATTCTGACGAGAGTGGGCCGGGTTTCGCGTTCATCACGGCCAAGTCGGTGAGCGCCATGTGAGTAACCTCCATTGGGTCGGGAAGTAGCAGGGGCGCGGCCTGAGGGTGTTACTCGCAGGCCTCTGCGCAAGTTGCCTTTGTTACTCGCGGGGGTACTCACAAAGTTGTTGGCTGCCAACGGCCCAAAACGGACGAAGGCGGCCCACCGGAGCCGCCTTTTTCCTAGAAATCCTGGGGGTTTTTGGACTTTGCCGGACTGCGCCGGACTTGTTGGTGGTGGAGGCGGGGGGAGTCGAACCCCCGTCCGAGAACGCTCGGGCAAAGCGTCTACAGGCTTAGAAAGGGATTTGATCTCGGCTCGGACGTGCCTCCCTGACGGGCATCCCGATCCCAGACCGTTTAGGTTCTCGCGCGCGCCTCAACGGACAACGGAGCGCGCCAGCCTGATGGGGTGTCCCCCGGTTCCAGCTTACCAGGCGTGGGCCGGACGGAGGCTGGCCTTAAGCGGCCAGGGCGTAGTCGTAATCGTTGGCGATTATCTTGTTTCCGCGTGTTTAACGAGGCCTCGCGGAACCTCGGCCTGCAACCTTGTCGTCACTATCCCCGTCGAAACCGGTGCGCCCCCAGGGATGTGTCATGCCCCTTCATATAAGACCGGCGGCCCCGGGCGCAAGGGGGATCGCGGACGAAAAAACTCGAAATTGTGACCGTTTTGCGCTACCCCCCTCCGAGCACCACAAGGAGGAGCACCATGAGCCTGCCTTCGACCTTCGACCGCGACATCTCCCGGCGCATCAAGGATCTCCGGGACGCCCTCGACATCACGCCGGATGAGCTCGCCCAGCGCATCGGCTGCACCGCCGAGGAAATCACCGCCTACGAGTCCGGCTCGGGAGAAGTGCCCGTCAGCTACCTCTACGCCCTGGCCAAGGCCACCGGCGTGGACCTCACGGCCCTCATCACGGGCTCCGAGGCCAAGCTCCACCAATACTGCCTGGTGAAGAAGAACCAGGGCCTCGCCGTCACCAGGCGCAAGGCCTACAAGTACCAGGCCCTGGCCTACCGCTTCAACCGCCCCTCCATGGAGCCCTTCCTGGTCACGGTGCCGCCCCGCGAGCGCGAGGACCTGGAGTTCAACCACCATGCGGGCGAGGAGTTCATCTACCTTCTGGAGGGCCGCCTGGAGTTGCTCCTGGGCAAGGACGTGGTGGTGATGAACCCGCACGACAGCCTTTATTTCAGCTCCACCATCCCCCACGCCATGCGCGGACTCGACGGCAAGGAAGCCCTCTTTCTCGACGTGATCAACTAACGAGGACAAGGTCATGCTGCCCCAATACCAACGCTTCGACACCTTCGAGGACTTCCGCGCCAACTACGCCGTCGACGTGCCCCCGGCCTACAACTTCGCCTTCGACTTCCTCGACGAACAGGCCGCCCAGGCGCCGGAACGCCCCGCCATGGTGCATGTAGGACCTGAAGGACAGCGCCGCGACCTGGATCTGGCCTTCTTCAGCAAGGGCTCCTCGCGCATGGCCAACGCCTTCAAGGCCATGGGCCTGGGCAAGGGCGACAAGGTGATGATCGTGCTCCAGCGGCGCGTGGAGTTCTGGCTGGCCGTGCTGGCCCTGCACAAGGTGGGGGCCGTGCCCGTGCCCTCGCCGCATCTGCTCACCGCACACGACGTGGAATACCGGGTGAACAAGGCCGGCATCAAGGCCTGCGTGGTGGAAGAGGACTTCATGGAGCGCGTGGACGCCGTGGCCGCCTCCTGCCCCACGCTCCAGGGCTTCGTTCGCGTGGGCGCACGCCCCGCTGAGGGCCGCTGGCTGGCCTGGGAGGCGCTTGAGGCCGCCCACCCCGACGTCTTCCCCCGCCCGGAACGCGCGGCGGGCGGCGAGGACGTGTCCTTCATCTTCTTCTCATCGGGCACCACGGGCATGCCCAAGATGGTGGTGCACAACCACAACTATCCTCTGGGACACATCACCACCGGCGTCCATTGGCACGACCTGCGCCCCGGCGACCTCCACCTCACCGTGGCCGACACCGGCTGGGGCAAGTCCATCTGGGGCAAGTTCTTCGGCCAGTGGATGGCCGGAGCCTGCGTCTTCACCTGGGACTACAGGGGCAAGTTCGTGCCCGCCGAGCTGCTGGACGTGATCAGCAGGCACGGCGTGACCACCTTCTGCGCCCCCCCCACCATCTATCGTTTCCTCATCCGCGAGAACCTGGCCGACTGGGACCTCTCCAAACTGCGCCACTGCACCACGGCGGGCGAACTGCTCAACGAAGGCGTGTTCCACGCCTGGAAAAAGATCACCGGCCTGACCATCTTCGAGGGCTACGGCCAGACCGAGACCACCCTTCAGATCGCGGCCTTTCCCAACATGCCCGTGAAGCCCGGGTCCATCGGGAAGCCCTGTCCGGGATGGGACATCGTGCTCCTGGACGTGAAGGGCCGCGTCTGCGCCCCGGGCGACGAGGGCGAGATCTGCATCCGCCTGGGCGACGGCAAGACCGTGGGCCTCTTCGACGGCTACCTCTACGAGCCCGAGAAGACCGCCTCCGTGATGTTCGGCGGCACCTACCACACCGGCGACAAGGCCTGGATGGACGAGGACGGCTACTTCTGGTTCCTGGGACGCAACGACGATCTCATCAAGTCCAGCGGCTACCGCATCGGGCCTTTCGAGGTGGAGAGCGCGCTCATCACCCACGAAGCCGTGGTGGAGGCCGCCGTCACCGGCGTCCCCGACGCCGAGCGCGGCCAGGCCGTCAAGGCCACCGTGGTGCTGGCCCCCGGGTTCGCGCCCTCGCCGGGTCTGGTCAAGGAGTTGCAGGACCATGTGAAGCGCGTCACCGCGCCGTACAAGTATCCCCGTGTGGTGGAGTTCGTGCCCGAGCTGCCCAAGACCATCAGCGGCAAGATCAAGCGCGCCGAGATCCGCGCCAAGGACGAGGGCAAGACCCCGGAGCCCACCGTCTAGTGTCGCGATTTGGATAAACAGGGAGAGGTTTGTTAAGCAGAAAGTGAATGGTTTTGGGTGGTTGCCTTGATAATCTGCCTGGGCGGATTGTGAAGGCGCAACACGAGGCGGGCCGCCTGGCCCGTGTGGGGAATCATCGCTCCGAAGCCGGGGCCGCCGGAACTTCCGGCGGCCCCGGTTTCGTTATTTCTTGCGCTTGTATTCCACGTACCCGGCCCTGGGGTTCTTCCCGCCCGGCACGAGGTAATAGAAGGTGAAGGCGTCCGGGCCTTCCAGCTTGCCCAGGCGCAGGCCTTCTTCGTGTCCCGCCAGATAGAAGGTGACGTTGTCCTTGTCGATGACGCCGGAGAAGGTGTCCTTGCCCGGGGCCTTGTTGCCCCACTCCACGGAGCCGTGGAACACGCGGTCCTCCTGGGCCGTGACCACCAGCCTGGCAGTCTGGCCCTTGCTCTTGATGAAGCCGTGGCTCTTGTGGTGCAGTTCGAAGGGGCCCGCCTCCCACGTGCCCACCATGTTGGGGATGGCCCCGGGCTGCTGGGCCAGGGCCGGAGCGGCCAGGAGAAGGGCGAAAAGCGCTGCCGTGGCGAGAAGTCTCATGGGTGTCTCCAGGGTTGGGGTTGTCGTGCGCGAGGCGCCGCAGCCGGACGTGTCAGGCCACCTCCACCACCACCTTGCCCACGGCCTGGCCCGAGTCCAGGTAGTCGTGGGCCTGGGCCGCCTCCTCCAGGCGGAAGCGGCGCGCGGCCAGGAGCGGCGCGAGCTTTCCTTCCTCGGCCAGGGCGGCCGCCCGGCGGAGGATCTCCCCGTGGCGCTCCCGCCCCTGCCCCGTGACCAGCGGCAGGAGCATGAACACCACCGAAAGGGTGAGCCCCTTGGCGTGCAGGGGCGAGAGGTCGTGGGTGGAGCGGGTGTTGATGGAAACCACGGTCCCCCCGGCGCGGGCTGCAAGGAAGGAGTCGTCCAGGGTCTTGCCGCCCACGGTGTCGAACACGGCGTCGAACCCCTGTCCGCCGGTGAGGCGTTCCACGTAGGCCTCCACGGTTTCCCGGCGGTAGTCCGCGGCGTCGTTGGCCCCGAAGCGTTCGGCCAGGGCGGCCTTTTCGGCCCCCGAGACCGTGGCGGCCACCCGCGCCCCGAAGGCGCGGGCCAGTTGCACGGCCACGTGGCCCACGCCTCCCGCCCCGGCGTGGACGAGCACGTGCTGGCCGGGCCGGATGCGGGCGCGGTCGAAGAGGGCCAGCCAGGCGGTGACGGTCACCAGGGGCAGGGCGGCGGCCTGGACCATGGAGAGGCAGGCGGGCTTGCGCGCCAGCAGGCGCGCGTCGGCCAGAACGTATTCGGCCAGGGTTCCCTGGAGTCCCGCCAGGCCGCCCACGCAGCCGAACACGGCGTCCCCGGGCGCGATGTCCGTCACGCCGTCGCCCACGGCCTCCACCACGCCGGCCATGTCCATGCCCAGCACGGCGGGCAGGGCGGGCGCGAAGGCGGGCTTGAGCTTGCGGATTTTCAGGTCGATGGGGTTCACGCCCGAGGCGGCCACCCGCACGAGCACGTGGCCCGGGGTGACGCCGGGGATGGGGATGTCGGCGGTCTGGAAGTCCGGCGTGTCGCCGAAGGATTTGAGGAGTTGAGCGCGCATGAGGCCTCCCGGACGGACGGATGCGCATCCATACCATCCGGGAGGCCTTCTGGGAAGGCTATTGGAACTTGTCGGTGATGTTGTCCTTGATCCAGTGGGGGTCCCACCATTCGATGGGCTGGATCTCGATGCCGCCCAGGATCATGCCGAAGTGCAGGTGGTCGCCGGCGGCGAGGCCCGTGGCCCCGGTGTTGCCGATGATGTCGCCCTTGCGCACCGTGTCGCCCTCCTTGGCGGTGATCTGGGAGAGGTGCGAGTAGATGGACTGCAGGCCCCAGCCGTGGTCGATGATCACGGCGTTGCCGTAGATGCCGAAGAAGCCGGTGTAGATCACCCGGCCGGAGTTGGCGGCGGGCACCTGGGCGTTCTCCAGGGAGGCCAGGTCCACGCCCAGGTGGGTCTCTTCGTCGATCTTCTGGTTCTTGTAGAGGTAGGTGCGGCCGTCGCCGAAGCCCGCGCGGGGCGCGGCGTTGGGCAGGCGCAGGAACACGCCCTCCCAGAGCATCTGGGGCGCGGTGTTCCTGGCGAACTCGCCCAGTTTGGCCACGTTCTCCTTGCGGAGGTCTCGGTTGACCTTCACATAGAGTTGCACGGGGTCCTTGATGTCGGGGTAGGCGGCCTCGAACTGCGGCATCTTGGACTGCAGGAACTCGTCCCCGATGTTGATGGAGTCGTGCTTGAACTTGGTGGGCTTGGCGTTGAAGCGGAAGCTGATGGCCCGCTCGTTGCCCGCCAGATCCTCCGCGTAGAGCCTGGGCTGGAAGGCCTTGATGTCCAGGTTCCAGGGGAAGCCGAAGATGCAGGCGTAGTTGCCGCTGGGGAGCCTGTAGCCGGGATAGAAGCGTTCGCCCACGTAGACGCCGGAGCGCTCCACGTCCTTGTTCACCTGGTAGACCACGCCGCACGCGCCGCCCTGCTTGATGTGGTGGGCCTGGGAGAGCACGGAGATCACGGGGGCGCGGTTGTCGAGCGTCATGGTGCGCGTCACGCGCGTGGTGTTGCCCGCCCCGAAGTTGAACACCGACTTGTCCGTGACCACCACGATGATGTCGAACTGCCCCTCGCGCAGCCCGGCCTGCTCCAGGGTGAATGCCTCGCGGACCTCGGCGGGGGCCGGGTCGAAGGTCTTCTGGAGCACTGTGGTCTCCTTCTGGGCCTGGAGCACGGAGACTTTCACGGTCTTGACGCCCGAGGCCTGGTCCCTGGCCTGGAGGGTGAACTCCCGCTTGGCCCCCGTGGCCGCGCGCTCAGGCGCGAGGGAGACTTCGGGCGCGGCCATGTCGCGCGTGAAGAGGTAGGCGCCGACGCCCAGGCCGACGAGGACGATCAACAGCAGAAGAGAGATCAGTTTGCCCATAAGCGAAGAGGTTCCGGTGTTCCGGCTTGCGATGCGGTCCCCCGGGACCGCTTCTTTGCGCGCCTTGTAGCCCGCGCGGGCGCGAACCACAAGAGCGCGCGCCCACGCTTCTGGACGCCGTGTGCGAAAGGGGATAGTTCCCGGTGCATTGTCCGCCGGAGGGAATGCATGCCCCGAGCCGTCCTGCCCCTGCTGCTGGCCCTGTTGCAGTGCCTGGTCTGCCTTGCCGGGTGCGACCGCAAGAAGGAGGCCCCGCCCCAGCGCCCGGCCCCCGTGGGCGTGACCCGGGCCGAACTGGCGGACGCCCCCCTGGCGGTGCGCGGCGTGGGACACGTGACGGCCATGCGCACCGTCACCGTGGCCCCCCAGGTGACGGGCAAGCTCCAGGCCATGCACTTCGCCGAGGGCGACTGGGTGCGCGAGGGCCAGTTGCTGGCCTCCATCGACCCCCAACCCTTCCAGGCCCGCGTGGACGAGGCCGTGGGAACCCTCGGGCGCGACTGGGCCAAGGCCGACCAGTCCACCCGCGACTACCTGCGCTACCGGGAACTCATCCGCAAGCAGGTGGTCAGCCAGGAGGACTTCGACCAGCGCAAGGCCGATTTCGAGGCCGCCTGGCAGCAGGTGAAGGCAGACCAGGCCGCCCTGGCGTCGGCCCGCATCGACCTGGGCTACTGTCGCATCCTCTCTCCGCTGGAAGGCGTGGCGGGCTACCAGCAGGTGAAGCCCGGCAACATCGTCACCGCCAACACCACCTCGCTCTTCACGGTCAACCAGGTTCGGCCGGTGTTTGTGCGCTTTTCCGTCACCGAGGGCGACCTGGCCCTGGTGCGCCGCCATTTCGGCGCGCGCCCCGTGCCCGTGTCGGCCCGCGTGCCCAAGGAGGAGCAGGACCTCAAGGAATTCGGCACGCTCACGGCCATCGACAACGCCGTGGACGTGCAGACCGGCATGATCAGCCTCCAGGCCCGCTTCGACAACAGGGAGCTGGCCCTCTGGCCGGGCCAGTTCGTCAACGTGATAGCCACCCTGGACGTGGAGAAGGGCCGCATCGTGCTGCCCTACGACGCCGTGATGAACCGCCAGGACGGCTCGTTCGTCTATGTTGTCACGGAGAAGTCCACGGCGGAGCTGCGCCGCGTGAGGACCGGGCGCATGGTGGAGCGCACGCGCATCGTGGTGGAGGAGGGGCTTTCGCCCGGCGAGACGGTGATCAGCGAGGGCGTGGTGCGCGTGGCCCCGGGCGGCGCGGTGCTCGTGCAGGGCGGGGCGGGGCCGGGGGGCTCCGGACAGGACAAGCCCGCCGGGGCGGGGCAGGGACAGGACAAGCCCGCCGGGGCGGCCCGGGACCCCGGGAAGGCTCCCGACCTGGGCAAGGGCGGCGGGCAGTGACCCGGCTCTTCATCACCCGCCCCGTGGCCACGGCGCTCGTCACGCTGGGGCTGGTGTTCCTGGGGCTCACGGCCTATTTCGCCCTGCCCGTGTCGGAGATGCCCGCCATCGACTTCCCCACCATCCAGGTTTCGGCCAACCTGCCCGGAGCCGATCCCGAGACCATGGCCTCCTCCGTGGCCACGCCCCTGGAGAAGCAGTTCGCCACCATCGCGGGCGTGACGTCCATGAACTCGGTGAACACCCTGGGCCAGACCACCATCGTGCTCCAGTTCGAGCTGGGCCGCAACATGGACGGCGCGGGCTCCGACGTGCAGACCGCCATCAGCGCCGCCTCGGGCTACCTGCCTCCCAACCTCCCCAACCCGCCCACCTACCAGAAGGTGAACCCGGCCGACGCCCCGGTGCTCTTCATCGGCATGCGCTCGGCCACGCTGCCGCTCTACAAGCTCACCGACTACGCCAAGACCTACGTCTCCCAGCGCATCTCCATGGTTTCGGGCGTGGCCCAGGTGGCCATCTACGGCGACCAGACCTATTCCCCGCGCCTGCGCCTGGACCCCGACAAGCTCGCCGCCTACAACCTCTCCATCACCCAGGTGGCCGACGCCATCCAGGCCGAGAACGTCAACCTGCCCACGGGATCGCTCTACGGGCAGGCCCGGCTCTTCACCATCAAGGTGAAGGGCATGCTCATGAACGCCCGCCACTACATCGACCAGATCGTGGCCTGGCGCGCGGGCAAGCCCATCCGCCTGGGCGACGTGGGCACGGCCGTGGACTCCACCCTCAACGACAAGAACGCCTCCTACCACAACCAGTCGCCCTCCCTGACCATCGCCGTGCGCCGCCAGCCAGGCACCAACACCATCAAGCTCGTGGAGAGCATCCGCGACCAGCTTCCGGCCATCCAGGCCACCCTGCCGCAGTCCATCGAATTCGAGGTGATGTACGACCGCTCCCAGACCATCAAGGAGTCCGTGGAGGACGTGAAGTTCACCATGGCCCTCTCGGTGTCCCTGGTGGTGCTCGTGGTGTTCGCCTTCCTCAAGAACGTGCGGGCCACGCTCATCGCCTGCCTGGCCCTGCCCGTGGCCGTGGTCGGCACGTTCGCGGTGATGAAGCAGTTCGGCTTCTCCCTGGACAACCTCTCGCTCATGGCCCTCACGCTGGCCATCGGCTTCATCGTGGACGACGCCATCGTGATGCTCGAAAACATCGTGCGCCACATGGAGATGGGCAAGAAGCCCATGGAGGCGGCCCTGGACGGCGCGGGGCAGATCGGCTTCACCATCGTCTCCATGACGCTCTCGCTGGCCGTGGTCTTCGTGCCCATCATGTTCATGGCGGGCATCCTGGGCCGCGTGCTCAACGAGCTGGCCGTCACCATCACCATCGCCATCTTCGTCTCGGGTTTCGTGACGCTCTCGTTCACGCCCATGCTCTGCTCGCGCTTCCTGCGCGAGGGCAGGGTGGGGCACTCGGGGCGCTTCTTCAAGGCCCTGGAGACGGCCTACGAAAAGAGCCTGCGCCTGGCCCTGGAGCACCGCTTCGCCGTGCTCCTGGCCAGCTTCGCGGTGCTGGGGCTCACCCTGTGGCTCTTCACCCGCGTGCCCACGGGCTTCATCCCCACCACGGACACGGGCTTCATCTACGGCTACGCCCAGGCCGAACAGTCGGCCTCCTTCGAGACCATGAAGGAGCGCGTGCTCAACGTCACGAAGATCGTGGCGGAGAACCCCAACGTGCACAAGGTGGTGGGCATCGTGGGTGTGGGCGGCCCCAACACCTCCATGAACAACGCGGCCTTCTTCACGCTCACCAAGCCCGCCTCGAAACGCCAGGACGACATCGACGCCGTGCTGGGCCAGCTGCGCGGCGCGCTCTCCCAGGTGACCAACCTGCGGCTCTTCATGTTCAACCCCCCGGCCATCCAGATCGGCGGGCGCTCCACCCGGGCGCTCTACCAGTTCACGCTGCTCTCGCCCGACACCCAGAGCCTCTACGCGGCGGGCAGGCGCATGGAGGAGCTCATGCGCGGCCTGCCGGAACTGCGCGACGTGAACTCCGACATGCAGATCGACGGCCCCCAGGTGTTCATGCGCATCGACCGCGACAAGGCCGCAAGCTACGGCGTCTCGGCCAGGGCCATCGAGACGGCCCTCTGGAGCGCCTACGGAGCGCGCCAGATCTCCAACGTCTACGCCAGCACGGACACCTACCGCGTGGTCATTGAGGTGGCGCCCGAGTTCCAGCGCTCGCCGGACCTGCTCGGCAAGCTTTACGTGCAGCCCGACCTGGAGAACAACAAGGACAAGAACAAGGACAAGCTCGTGCCCCTGGCCGGGCTGGTGGCCATGGACGAGGGCGTGGGACCCATCACCGTGAACCACACCGGGCAGCTCACCAGCGTGACCATCTCCTTCAACACCGCGCCGGGCTACTCGCTCTCCCACGCCGTGGCAGCCATCGAGGCCCTGGCGGACCGCGAGCTGCCCGGCGCCGTGAGCCGCACCTTCGAGGGCCAGGCCACGGCCTTCAAGGAGTCGGCCTCCAGCGTGCCCTTTCTGATGCTCCTGGCGGTGGTGGTGATCTACATCATCCTGGGCGTGCTCTACGAAAGCTTCGTCCACCCCGTGACCATCCTCTCGGGCCTGCCCTCGGCGGCCCTGGGCGGGCTCCTGGCCCTGCTGGCCTTCGGCCGCGAGCTGGACCTCTACGGCTTCGTGGGCGTGATCATGCTCATGGGCATCGTGAAGAAGAACGCCATCATGGTCATCGACTTCGCCATCGAGGCCGAAAAGACCGGCATGACCTCGCGCGAGGCGGCCTTCCAGGGCTGCGTGACGCGCTTTCGCCCCATCATGATGACCACCGTGGCGGCCGTCGCGGGCATCATGCCCATCGCCCTGGCCTACGGCGCGGGCGGCGACGCCCGCCAGCCCCTGGGTCTGGCCGTGGCCGGGGGCCTGGCCATCTCCCAGGTGGTGACGCTCTACCTCACCCCCGTGGCCTACACCTACCTGGACGACCTCCAGGGATGGTTCAAGCGCCGCCTGGCTGTTCGCTCGTAGGCTAGTGCATCGGCGATGAAAACGTGCTAGATGGCTCTCGGGGAGGTCCAGGACCGGGGCGGTCGCCCCGAGCATCCGCCCGGAACGTCCGGGAGGGCGCTCCGTGGAGGAACCTGGATGTCCGGGCGCGCCTGAAGGGCGCGTGGCGTGGCGTCCGGTCCGGAGGTCGGCCCTCCGGGCGTCCTCCGCCGTGTCTGGACAAGGCTCTGCGGCGCGGGCAGAGTGGATTGCGCCCGGTAGTGATTCTCCGGGCCGTCACGAACCGCCACCGGGGGGCAGCATGTCGTCAGTCTCCGTCCGCACGTCCCTGAGGTCCAGGCTCAACCTGGCCGTGGCAGGCCTGTTTCTGGCCACGCTCTGCGTGGTGCTCGCCTTCCTGGCCGTGACGTCCAGGGAGGTTGTCACCGGGTTCGCGGGAAGCCTGGCCGTGAAGCAGGCCCTGCTGGAGCGCAACAAGATCGCCTCCGTCATCGACCGTGAGGTGGCGCTGGCCCGCGCCCTGGCCCGGGACGCCCTAGTGGGGCGCTTCGTCCAGAACGAGGCCGATCCCGCCGTCAAGGAGGCCGCCCGGTCCCAACTGGAGAACTACCGGACCCTGCTGCGCGACAAGAGCTACTTCCTGGCGGTGGAGCGCACCAAGCACTACTGGTTCTTCGACGGGACGAAACCCGAGCAGGGCCTCGCCATGATCACCCTCAACCGGGAAGATCCCAAGGACCGCTGGTTCTTCTATTCCATAACCCAGGTGGAGGACTACGCCCTCAACCTGGACTACGACCGCGCCTTCAACTCCATCAAGGTCTGGATCAACGTGGTGCTGCGCGGGGCCGACGGGGCCAAGCTTGGCATCGCTGGCAGCGGCATCGACGTGACCG
This sequence comes from Fundidesulfovibrio sp., assembly GCF_058402725.1. NCBI lineage: Bacteria > Pseudomonadati > Thermodesulfobacteriota > Desulfovibrionia > Desulfovibrionales > Desulfovibrionaceae > Fundidesulfovibrio > Fundidesulfovibrio sp. The sequence continues at coordinate 11,597 of NZ_JBZVFJ010000005.1, forward strand.
AGTTCTTCCGGGAGATCGTCAGCCAAGGCGACGCGGAGATCTCCACCATCGTGGTGGACCGCGTCGGGGCCATCCAGGCCCACCCGGACCTGGAAATCGTCACGCACAACGCCCGCGCCACCTCAGACGCGGGCAAGATCACCATCCAGGGCCTGCTGGGCCACGGCCCGGGGGCCAAGGCCGTGGAGGAGGCCCTGCAGCGCCTGGACGCCGGGGCCTCCGTGGTGGAGCGCTTCCCCCTGATCCTGGAAGGGACGGAGCGCCTGGCGGCCATGACGGCCCTGCCGGACCTGGGCTGGTACAGCCTGGTGCTGGTGGACATCTCGCGCGCTGCGGGCAGCGGCTTCTTCAGGCCCCTGGCGGCGCTCACGGTGTTCTCGCTGGTGGTGGTGCTGGGCGCGGTGACGTACCTGCTCGGGCGCATGGTCATCCAGCCCCTTGCGGCCCTCACCGAGGCCTCGGCCGAGATGGCCCGGGGCAACTACGGCCAGACCCTCCCCGTGACCCGGCAGGACGAGATCGGCAGACTCTCGGCCAGCTTCAACCGCATGGCCGGGGAAGTGCTCGACCACACGCGCAACCTCGAACGCAAGGTCCAGGAGCGCACCGCCGAGCTTACGGCCGCCTACGAGCATCTCGACCGCTCCCGTCAGCGCATGCTCGAAAGCCTGCGCTACGCCCAGGCCATCCAGCGCTCCATCCTGCCGCCCCGGGATGCCCTGGACAGGGCCTTCCCCGGGCACATGGCCCTCTATCTGCCCCGCGACATCGTTGGCGGCGACCTCTACTATTTCCGCGAGGTGGCAGAGGGCTGCCTCATCGGCGTCATGGACTGCACCGGCCACGGCGTGCCCGGGGCGTTCATGTCCATGTCGGTGCACGCGGTGCTGGGGCATGTGGTCAGCGTGGTCTGCTCCGACGACCCGGCGCGCATCCTGGCCGAGACCGACCGCGAGCTGCGCGCCACCCTGGGCATGGACCGCCAAGGCGGAGAGGCCCTGGATTGCGGCCTGGAGATGGCCCTGTGCCTGTGCCAGCCCGCCAGGGGGAGGGTGGTCTTCGCGGGGGCGGGCATCTCGCTCCACGTGCTGCGGGGCGCCGCGCTGGAAGAGGTGCGCGGGGACCGGCAGAACCTGGGCTACAGGGGCCGCAAGCCCCGCAGCGAGCACGTGAACCACGTGATCCCCCTTGAGCCCGGCATGCGCTTCTACGCCACCACCGACGGCTTTCTGGACGAGGGAGGCGGCGAGCAGGGCTACGGGTTCGGGGCCGGGCGTTTCAAGGAAATGCTCCTGGCGAACGCCGCCGCGCCTCTGGAGGCCCAGGCGGAGCTTTTCAAAGAGACGCTGAAGGGGTATTTGGGCCCGCGCAAGAAGCGCGACGATGTCATTTTTGTTGTTTTCGCGGTGGATTGCGGGGGTGGGGGAGGGGGGCGAGGAGACATCATCGAGGGGGCGCGTCCCGGTCCGCGCGGCGGAGCAAGGCATGGATCTGTTCAGGATTCGCGAGGCGTTCGGCAAGGCGGGCATCATGATCTGCTTCAACGGGCCGTTCTCCCACAGCATCATCGACGAGATCGGCATCGCCGTGCGCAACCACCTCACGGCGCAGAACCTTACCAAGGCCGCCGTGCTGGACGTGTTCGCCATCTTCATCGAACTGGCGCAGAACGTGAAAAACTACAACAAGGTACGCGATATCCCCCCCGACGAGGCCAGCTCGGCCATCATCACCATCGCCCGTAAGGACGGCCGTTACGCCGTCACCTCGGGCAACGTGGTATGCCGCAAAGACGTTGCCGCCCTCACGGAGACCATCGATTCCGTCAACAGCCTTGACGCCGCAGGCCTGCGCAAGCTCTACAAGGAGCAGATGCGCCGCGAGACGCCCCCCGAGGCCCTGGGGGCAGGGCTCGGCATCCTGGAAATGGCCAGGCGTTCCACCGAAAAAATGACGTACGCGGTCAGCGACATGGACGAGGCCATGGCCTTCTTCAGCCTCACCGCCTACGTATCCTGCAAGGAGTAGGGGCATGCAGTTTCTGGACATCCCGGCAACCCACACCTCTCCGCTCATCCGTTTCGAGCCCGAAGAGGCCGTCCTGCGCATGGAGGGGGAGTCCTACCCGGAATATTCCTTCGAGTTCTACCAGCCCGTCATGGCCTGGCTCAAGGAGCGCCTGGTCTCGGGCCAGGGCCTCTCGGTGGTCATCGACATCAGCTACATGAACAGCAGCAGCACCAAGTGCATGCTGGACATCCTGGACCTGCTGGAGGAAGCCCACGGGCAGGGCGCGCCCGTGCGCGTGGAATGGCGCTACGACGCCGCCAACCCCCGCGCCCTGGATCTGGCCCACGAATTCGAGGAGGAGGTCACCTTCCCCTTCGACATCGTCGCCGTGGAGTCCTAGAGGCCATGGCCGCCAGACGCAGCAGGCCCCCGGAAGCCGACGCGCCGGCCGTCAGCGCCCGCGCGCTCCTCTCCGGCGAAGCCTCCCGCGAGGAACTGGCCCGGGGGCTCGCCTCCCTTGCCGACGCCCACGGGGAGCTTGTGCGCCGCTTCGAGAAGACCCTGCGCATCAGCGACACCTACCAGCTCCAGATCCGCGAGATGGCCGCCAACATGGAGCGCATGGCCGCCAAGGTCCGCCATCTCCAGGAACTCACGCTGCCCATCTGCGTGCAGTGCCGCAAGATCCGCCTCGACGACGACTACTGGCGCCAGATCGAGACCTTCCTGCGCGACAACGTGGACACCCTTTTCGCCCAGGCCCTGTGCTCCGAGTGCGTCCAGGCAGGGCACGAGGCCCTGCGCGCCGGGAGCGAGATCCGCCCCACCTTCGGCGCGCCCGCGCCGGTCGGCGCGAAGCCTCCGGCGCGTCTTACGCCCGCCGAGGAGGAGGCCGTGCGCGAGATGCGCGCCCTGGCAACGAAAGCCTCCGGCAACGACCCCGAACTGGGCGAACGCCTGGAACGCTTCGCGCAACTCCACGCCAAGCTTGCCCGGCGCTTCGCCAAGACCGTGAGCATCAGCGACTCCTACCAGTCCCAGCTCAAGGATCTCTCCCTGCGCCTCGAGCTGCTGGCACGCACCGACGTGCTCACGGGCCTGGTGAACCGCTGGGAGATGACCCACCGCCTGGACGTGGAATACGCCCGCATGATGCGCCGCGGCGCTCCCTTCTCCATCGCCCTGGGCGACCTGGACTCCTTCAAGCGCATCAACGACTCCCGGGGCCACGCGGCGGGCGACCACGTGCTGCGCTCCGTGGCCGGGGCCATGCGCGCCAACCTGCGCGCCGAAGACCTCTGCGCCCGCTGGGGCGGCGAGGAATTCATGCTGCTCTTCTCCGACACCCCCCAGGAGGACGCCTTCTCCGCCGCCGGGAAGATCCTGGACGTGGTGCGCCGCCTGGAGCCGGAGTGGGAGGGCGCGAAGATCAAGGTGACCATCAGCTTCGGCGTGGTCCAGTTGCGTCCGGGCATGAGCCTGGACGCCGCCTTCCGCCTGGCCGACGACGCCCTCTACGAGGCCAAGCGCCAGGGGCGCGACCGCGTGGTGGCCGCCTCCGGCGAATCACTCTGAGCCCCGGCCCCGGCCGGGCAGCCGCGCCGGAGCCTCCGGCCGAGGAGCCCCATGACCCTTGCCGTCCACGACGCCGCCGCCACGGCGCGCCTGCTCCCCTGGGCGCCCCTGGCCGACTCCGTCGCCGCCGTCCTGTCCCGCAAGGCCCGAGGCCTGGTGCACGCCCCCCAACGCCTGGCCCTGCCCCTGCCCGGAGGCGGCACGCTCCTGGTGATGCCCGCCTCGGACCCAGAACTGGCCGTGACCAAGATCGTGAGCGTCTCCCCGGGCAACCCCGCCCGGGGCCTGCCGCTCATCCAGGGCGAGGTGGTGGCCGTGGACGCCGCAACCGGGGTGCGCCTGGGCGTGCTGGACGGCCCGGAGGTGACCGCGCGGCGCACGGCTGCGGCCTCGCTCCTGGCGGCGCAGCTTCTGGCCCCGGACCCGGAGGGGCCGCTCCTGGTGGTGGGTGCGGGCGTGCAGGCCCTGGCCCACGCCATGGCCTTCACAACGGTGCTGGGCGTGCGCGAGGTCTACGTGGCCGCCCGTTCCCTGCCCAGGGCCGAGGCGCTGGCCGACAGGCTGCGCGCCCTGGGGACAGAGGCCCGGGCCGTGGATTCGCCCTCGGCCGTGCTGGAGCGGGCCGCGCTGGTGGTCACGGCCACGGCGAGCCCGGAGCCCGTGATCGGGGAGAGGGTCCGGGAGGACGCCTTCCTGGCGGCCGTGGGCTCCTTCCAGCCGGAGCGGGCCGAAATCCCCGAGGCGCTGGTGCGCCGCTGCCGTCTCTTCGTGGACGACCTCGCCGCCGCGCAGGCCGAGGCGGGCGACCTGTTGCGCGCGGGCGTCGACTTCTCCCGCGTGACGCCCCTGGAGGCCGTGGAGGCGCGGCTTGAACTGTCCGGCCCCGTGCTCTACAAGGGCGTTGGACACGCCGCCCTGGACCTGGCTGCGGCGCGGCTGGCCTTTTCCCGCTCCTGACCGGGGCGGTCCCGACATCGCAACGCAACGACAACGTCCCCCGGGCCGCGCGCCGGAACGGGGGCTTCAACCACGGACGTGACCAGACCATGAGCAACGAACCGAACAAGATCATCTATTCCATGATCCGGGTTTCCAAATTCCACGAGAAGAAACCCATCCTGCAGAACATCTCGCTTTCCTACTTCTACGGGGCCAAGATCGGCGTGCTGGGCCTCAACGGCTCGGGCAAGTCCTCGCTTCTGCGCATCCTGGCGGGAGTGGACAAGGACTTCCAGGGCGAGACCGTGCTGGCCCCCGGCTACACCATCGGCTACCTGGAGCAGGAGCCCCTGCTCGACGAGGAACGCACCGTGCGCGAGGTGGTGGAGGAGGGCGTGGCGGAAACCATGGCCCTGCTGCGCGAATTCGAGGAGATCAACGCCCAGTTCGCGGAACCCATGGACGACGACGCCATGAACGCGCTCATCGAGCGCCAGGGCCAGGTGCAGGAGAAGCTCGACGCCCTGGACGCCTGGGACATCGATTCGCGCCTGGAAATGGCCATGGACGCCCTGCGCTGCCCCCCGCCCGACACCCCCGTGAAGGTGATCTCCGGCGGCGAGAAGCGCCGCGTGGCCCTGTGCCGCCTCCTGCTCAAGAAGCCCGACATCCTGCTGCTGGACGAGCCCACCAACCACCTGGACGCCGAGACCGTGGCCTGGCTCGAACACCACCTGCACGACTACCCCGGAACCATCATCGCCGTCACCCACGACCGCTACTTCCTGGACAACGTGGCCGGCTGGATCCTGGAACTGGACCGCGGTCGGGGCATCCCCTGGAAGGGCAACTACTCCTCCTGGCTGGAGCAGAAGCAGGAACGCCTGAAGAGCGAGGAAAAGGCCGAGCACGAGCGCCAGAAGACCCTGGAGCGCGAGCTGGAGTGGATCCGCATGAGCCCCAAGGGCCGCCACGCCAAGGGCAAGGCGCGCATCAGCGCCTACGAGGCCATGGCCGCCCAGGAGTCAGAAAAGGCCGCCAAGGACCTTGAAATCTTCATCCCGCCCGGTCCCCGCCTGGGCAACAAGGTCATCGAGGCCGTGGGCGTGGCCAAGGCCTTCGGCGACAGGCTCCTGGTGGAGGATCTGAACTTCCTCATCCCCCCCGGGGCCATCGTGGGCATCATCGGCCCCAACGGCGCGGGCAAGACCACCCTGTTCCGCATGCTCACGGGCGTGGAAAAGCCCGATTCCGGCGAGATCAAACTGGGCGACACCGTGAGCGTGGCCCACGTGGACCAGTCCCGCGAGGCCCTCAAGGACGACATGACCGTCTGGGAGGCCGTGAGCGAGGGCAAGGACTCCTTCCCCCTGGGGCGGCGCGAGGTGAACTCCCGGGCCTACGTGGCGCGCTTCGGGCTCACGGGGCCGGACCAGCAGAAGAAGGTGAGCGTGCTCTCGGGCGGCGAGCGCAACCGGGTGTTCCTGGCGCGCATGCTCAAGAGCGGGGCCAACGTGCTGCTCCTGGACGAACCCACCAACGACCTGGACGTGAACACCATGCGCGCCCTGGAGGAGGCCCTGCTGAACTTCGCCGGGTGCGCCCTCATCGTGAGCCACGACCGCTCGTTCCTGGACCGCGTGGCCACCCACATCCTGGCCTTCGAGGGAGACTCCAAGGCCGTATGGTTCGACGGCAACTATTCCGAGTACGAGGCCGACCGCAAGGCCCGCCTGGGCAAAGAGGCCGAACAGCCCCACCGCATCAAGTACCGCAAATTCGCGCGGGGCTGATCCTTTCCCGGAAAAATTCCTTAATTCTTCCGGCCCCCTGTCCGTCATGCGGCAGGGGGCCGCGTTTTTTTCAAGACGTCCCACTGGACAATCGTCGGGCAGGGGCCTATAAAGTAATCGTGTCCCAGGCGACTGTTGGATTCACCCGAACGGAGGGAAGACCGTTGGGCCAGTCGGATGAACAGCAGCATTTCACCAGGTAGAGCAGCCCCGGCCCAGGATACGCAAGGCGATTGATCCGGGCAAACTAAGCGGAGTAACCGCACTGCTCTACAGATGAGGCACGCTCAGTTTTCAATCAACAGACCAAGCGAAACGTTTCGATAACCTGAGACATGCAGCGCCCCGGCCGGAGACGGCCGGGGCGTTTTTTTGCGTCGTTCACCATTTCAAATAAATTTTTCCGCACGCACTGGACAACCGCTTGGGCGAGGATTATATTGAAATTGTACGAAGGCGACAGACGGATCAACCCGAACGGAGGGAAGTCCATTGGGTCAGTCTGACGAAGAACAGCATCAACCAGGGTAGGGCGCCAAGAAGCCATAGGACGCAAATGCAGTCCAGGCACACTCTGCGGAGAAACCGCAAAGCCCTACAGGCAAGGCAAAGCCAAATTTCGCATCAACAGAAAAAAGACAGTGTATCGTCTACCTCTACTGCGCCCCGTTCGCCTTCGGACGGGGCGCTTTCGCGTTTTCATGACAGCGCGTCGCGGTCCTTGATGCGCGTGAATCCATGGCCGTGCTTCCCCAAGAGGAAGAATGGGTTTTCAGGTATGCCGAAGTAGGGGGTTCCTACCTACGCTCCCTTCGCAATCGGGCGTAATCCGGGTGTACAGGCGAAAGCGCCTTCATCCCGACCGTTTTTCAGCCGCAGTCGACAACATGTTCCTCGTCGGGGGTTGAAGGCGGATGGCGAGCCGTTGCGCGCGAAGCAGCAGGCGCCCAAGGGGACATCATGCCGGATCACGACATCATGCGGACCATTCTCGAACTGGAAGAGGCCCTGGACGGGCAGCGCTGGCAGGAGGCCGCCAAGGCCATGGACGACATCCTCGCGCGCGTCCCACCGGAGGACGTCGACGCCTTCGTCGCCTCGGGCATGACGGCCTACGGCAGGTGGATAGAGGTGCTGGTGCGCACGCGGCTCCACGTCACCTCGCCCCGGGCGAACCGTCTGATCCAGCGTCTCCTGCGCAAGGTCTGGGACTGCGCCTGCGTGGCCCAGCGCGGCCACCTGTTGAGCTTCTGGATGGCCGTGAGCGGGCTCAGCTTCCGGCAGGGCGTGGACGAGTACACCGTCGAAGGCTGCATCGACAGCCTCTGTCGGCGCACCATGCTTCCTCGCGGCGAAGTGGTGGACGCGCTCCTCGCCCATGTCGAGTTCGGCCACCGCCAGGCCGTCCACGCGGGCGGTCCCCTGCAGTAGGCGTCTGAGGTCCAGCCGCCTCCCGCCCCGCGCCCTGCAGGAGGTCAGGGCGCGTCGGCCGTTCATGCGGGCTGCGCCGTGCGGCAGACGCCGCAGCCCCGGCCCGGCAAGCGTTCCCCGGGACGGAGCGCCACGGGTGGCTCACGCCCGCGAGAGGCTCGTCCTGGCCTTCGCGGGCGCTCCGGTGTATGGGCTTTGGCGCGGGACCAGCGCATCGACCGTCGCGCGCGGCAGGCGTTCCCCGGACCAACCCCAGGAGCGCCCATGTCCGAAAGCAAAGACCTCCTCGCCGCGTCCATCCTCGAAACCATCCGGCTCATGGCCGCCCACCACGGCCTCTGGTTCGCGGAAACCGTCCATCAGCACGGCATCGAACAGGCGCTCCTGGCCGAGGAGCGCGCGGGTTCCCTGGTGCGGGACATGGCCCTCAAGCGATTGGGGCATCAGGGCAACCTCTTCGAGGGCCTGGACGAGGCCCAGCTTACGGCCCTGCGCGAGACCCTGGCCAAGCTCTGGCTGGGCATGGACGGCGTGTGGTTCCAGGCCGTGGAGACCCTGGAGGGCATGGACGCGGCCAAGCGCGTCAACGACACCTGCTGGGCGCGCTTCGCCCCCCTGGAGGCCCGGCGCTGGTCGGCCCTCTTGAAGCTCGCCCCGTCAGGCGGCCTGGACGCCCTGGAGGCCGCCCTGCGCATGCGCTTCGGCAGCATCGTCAACGAGGTGGCCTTCGAGCGCGAGCCCGACGCCCTGGTGCTCCGCACCGTCACCTGCCGCGTGCAGGCCGCAAGGCGGCGCAAGGGGCTGGCCGACTACCCCTGCCGCTCGGCGGGCGTGACGGAGTATTCCGGCTTCGCCCGTTTCGTGGACCCGCGCATCCGCTGCGAATGCATCGCCTGCCCCCCGGACCCCCTGCCGGACGACACGTATTGCTCCTGGCGCTTCCGGTTGGTATCGAACAAGAAGGACTGAAGAAGACGACCGCATCCCTTTCCGATCCGGAGACGCCATGTTCGCCAAGGTTTTGGAATTCACCCGCTCCATCTTCGAGGACATGGCCCCGGGGGCCTTCCAGCGCCGCTTCCTGGAGGCGCTTCTGGCCGTTCAGAACGTGGAGCGGGGGTCGCTCTGGGTCAAGCGCGGAGAGACCATCGCGTGCATCGAGGCCGCCGGGGAGCAGAGCGAACGGATTCTCGGCGTGGAGATTCCCACGGGCCGCGCCAGCGTGGTGGGCTGGGTGATCGAGAACGCCCGCATGACGATCTCCGAACCCCTCAAGGACCCCCGCCACTACAAGGACCTGGAGCAGGGCCTCGCGGCCAAGAGCACGCTCATCCTGTGCTATCCGCTCATCCTGCGCGACGGCACGGTCTACGGGGCCCTGGAGCTCATCGACACCTCGGCCCAGGGCAGCCGCCTCAACCTGCGCAAGGACTTCCTGGAGGTGCTCGAACACCTCGTGGGCATCGGCTCCATCGCCCTGGGACAGGCCCTGGCCTTCGAGCACAAGGAGCGCGAGTGCCGGGGCCTCAAGACCGCCCTGGAGCGCTTCAAGGGCGCTCCTCCCATCGTCGGGCGCTCCCCGGCCGTGCAGGAGGCCATGAAGAAGGTGCACTCCTACGCCAGAACCGACTTCCCCGTGCTCATCACCGGCGAGTCCGGCACCGGCAAGGAACTCTTCGCCCAGGCCATCCACCAGGCCAGCCCCCGCCGCGACAAGCCCTTCCATGTGCAGAACTGTTCGGCCATCCCCGAAACGCTCCTGGAGAGCGAACTCTTCGGCTACAAGAAAGGGGCCTTCACCGGCGCCGACCGCGACAAGACAGGCCTCTTCGAGGCCGCTGCGGGGGGGACGGTGTTCCTCGACGAGATCGGCGACATGGCGCCCTCGCTCCAGGCCAAGATCCTGCGGCTCATTCAGAACAGCGAGATCAAGCCCCTGGGGGGGGCGGTCGCGCGCACCGTGGACGTGCGCATCATCTCGGCCACCAACAAGAATCTCCAGCAGGCCATGGCCGAAGGGGAGTTCCGCGAAGACCTCTTCTACCGCCTCAACGTACTTCCCCTGCACCTGCCCCCCCTGCGCGAGCGCAGGGAGGACCTGGGCGAACTGCTCGACTACTTCCTCAAGGCCGACTGCCGCCGCATGGGCATCCCGGCCAAGCGCCTCGTGGCCCCGGCCAGGGAGCTGCTCCTGGACTACTGCTGGCCCGGCAACATCCGAGAGATGGAAAACGTGGTGAAATACATCCTCACCGTGGTGGAGGGCGAGGTGGTCGAGATCGCGGATCTGCCCGCCCACTTGGGCGCCGCTTCGCCGGAGACCTCCTTGCCCCAGGATGGCGAGGGGCCGGAGCTTGCCGCCTGGACCTGGGAGGAGATGGAGCGCGCCTACGCAGCCAGTCTGCTGGAGCGCCACCGCTGGAACGTGAGCAAGGCCGCCAAGCAGGCCGGGCTCAACCGCTCCACGTTCGATTCCCGCCTCAAAAAGCTCGGTATTTCCAAAGGCTGAAGTCTTTCGGAGGCGATTTGTTCGCTTCCCGACGAATAAGATGTAACCGTACGCCGCCGTTCCGGGACTTGAGAGGAAAGCCTCCTGTGGCGGCATTTCGTAGATTTGACGTCCCGTCATTCCAGGCGTTTGAATGCCTCAGCATCATTGTCGAACCAAGGTCCCGTCGTTGTTGCTTTTTATGGAGAGCTACGCCTTTGGCCCGTTCGTTGCCTTCCGGGAGACATCACCCTCAAGGGAAAGGAGAACGACATGAAACGCATCGTGAAAAGCCTGACCGTCACCGCCCTGCTGCTCTTGTGCGCAGCCGTCCTGTCGGGTGGCGAGGCCTGGGCCTACAAGCGGTCGACGTCGGTGACGGGGCAGGGCGGTCGTAGCGTCACCCAGAACGTGAACGCCAACCGGACCGCCACCGGCTACCAGCGTTCGTCCGCCACCACCGGGCCGCGCGACAATTCCGTGCAGACCCAGTCCTCGGGCAACTGGGACAGCACCACCAATACCTGGACCAAGGACAAGTCCGTCACCGGCCCCGGCGGCAACTCCAAGAGCTGGGAGAAGTCCACCACCGTGACGAAGTAGTCATGGTTGAAGCGTGTTCGCTCAGGCTCGACAAGGCCGGGACGGTTTGTTAGATGGCTAACTAAGGCGGGGCCGCACGGTTCGCGGCCCCGCCCGATCAGGGAGTACCCAACATGGATGACATGCACATCTGGGACAGGCTGGGCAGCGCTGCCGCCGTGGCCCTCTGCTGGACGCTTCTCGCCGCGCTCACCGTGGGCGAGGCCCTGGACGCCCTGCGCGCGTGCGCGCACGCCCACCGCATCCACCGCTAGAGTTGCGATTGTGAAAGGCGTGGAATGTATCCCGCAGGTTGAATCAGAGGGATTTCGTGTCGGTCAATGCAGTCCACCCGGAAGGACCGTGAGGGCGCATCCCTAGAGAGCAACGCCCGGCCTGCGGCGATCGGGGAGCGCCTGCGGCCGCGTCCCCGGCGTGCGCATGCTCGTCGGCCTCGCCCCTTGAGCGGCGCGTTGACGTTGGAGCGCGCAAGCCAGCCGGGATGTCCCCTTGCTGTCCTCGACGGCGAGCCCTGGGCAGGGCCGTGCATGCGCTTCGCGCGCGCCGTGGGATCAGGGTTGGCCCCGCGCCTCGCGCCGTTTGAGATCCTCGAAGACCGTGAGCGCGGCCGTGGCCCCCTGGCCCACGGCGGTGACGATCTGGCGTACGCCTCCGGTCACGTCGCCTGCGGCGTAGACCCCCTCCACGCTGGTGCGCATGGCCTTGTCCACTGCGATGCAGCCGTCGGCGTCCAGGGAGCAGCCCAGGCGAACGGCCGGTTCGGTGTTGGGCGTCTGGCCCACGGCCACGAAGAGGGCGTCGGCCGGTTCCTCGGAGGTCTCGTCGGTCAGGGCGTCGCGCAGGCGCACGCCCTTCACCCGGTCCTGTCCCAAGACGGCCTCCACGGCGCGGTTCAGGAGCAGGGGCACGTTTTCGCGGGCCAGGGAATCCTGAAGATGCTTCTCCGCGCGCAGTTCGCCGCGCCGGTGCACCAGGGCCACGTCCACGCCCAGGTTCTTCAGGTGCAGGGCGTCGGTGGCGGCCGTGTTCCCCCCGCCCACCACCAGGGCGCGGCGGCCTTTGTAGAAGAAACCGTCGCAGGTGGCGCAGTGGCTCACCCCGCGGCCGAACAACTCCGCCTCGCCGGGGACATCAAGCTTGCGCCACGTGGCCCCGGTGGCCACCAGCAGCGCCCGGGCCTCGATTTGGAGTCCGGCCGCCCGGGCGCGGACCACGCCGTCCTCCATGGAGAGTTCCGTGGCCTCGCCGGGCACGATCTCACAGTAGAGCCTGGCCTGGGCGGCCATGATCTCCACCAGGGCCAGCCCCGCAATGTTGGCGAACCCCGGGTAGTTCTCCACCACGGGCGTGAGCGACACCTGTCCGCCGATCACCCCCTGCTCCAGCAGCAGGGCGCTCAGGCCTGCGCGCCCGGCGTAAATGCCCGCCGTGAGCCCAGCCGGACCGGCCCCGAGGATCAAGATGTCCACGCGCACCGTCTCGCCGGGCTTGTAGCGGGCGGGGCGCGGGGCCTCGCGCTGCTCCTTGAGCGCGACGAGTTCCGCCGCGAAACGCTCTTCGGGTTCAAGGCCCAGGACGTCGAGCACTCCGTTGAAGCTGGTCTGGGGCACGCTGCTCACGCGGTGGCGCTCGCCCAGGTACGGGGCCTGTCCGATCTCCACGCACCATGCCTCCACCAGATCCGGCCGCTCCAGGGCGCAGCGGAAGGCGTGCACGGCCTGGCCGGGGCAGTAGGGGCAGGTGGGCGTGACGAAAACCTTGACCACGCGCTCTTCCGTGAGCCCCGCCAGAATCTCCCGCGTGGTCTTGGCGAGCCCCGAATCGCCCCGCGACACCATGAGAAGGACCGCCAGGAACGTGCGGCCCTCCTCGCCCAGGGGCGCGCCCACGAAGCGCGCGCGCAGGCGCTCCGGCTCCACGAGCACGGTGGGGGAGTGGGTGACGCCGTGGCGCAGGGCCTCCTCGCCGCCCAGGACGTGCTCGTGCACCAGGATGCGCTCGGAAAGCCGGGCCAGGTCGCGCAGGAAGCCCAGCAGGAAGCGGTTGAACACGTCATTCTCGCCTTCGCGGGTGAAGGCGTGGAGGTTCACCGGCTTGTCGAGTTGCTGGAAGAGGTGGCGCAACTCTTCGCGGCTGCGTTCGGGAAGCTGCCAGCCCTCGTCCCGGGCGTGGTTGTCCATGCTTGCGTCCTTGCCCGCCATGGCGGAGATGAGTTTCCGGAAGATGCCCATAGAACCTCACCCTAGCCGAGGACGGCGTTGGGGTTCAACACTCTTTTCTTTTCCCCGCGCGGCGGGTAGAGAATGGGCCACGACCATCAAGGAGCCAGCCATGAACAACAGGAAACCCGGCATTGAAACCCTGGCCCTGCACGCCGGGCAGACCCCCGACAGCCAGACCCGGTCCCGGGCCGTGCCCATCTACCAGACCACCTCCTACACCTTCCGCGATTCCGACCACGCGGCCGACCTCTTCGCCCTCAAGGAGGCGGGCTACATCTATTCGCGCATCATGAACCCCACCAACGAGGTGCTGGAGACGCGCCTGGCGGCCATGCACGGCGGCACGGCCGCACTTGCCGTGGCCTCGGGCATGGCGGCCATCTTCTACGCCGTCACGTCCATCGCCCAGGCGGGGCAGAACATCGTGGCGGGGTCCAACCTCTACGGCGGCACGGTGACGCTCTTCGCCCACACCCTCAAGCGCTTCGGCATCGAGGCGCGCTTCGTGGAGTCCGCCGATCCCGCCAACTTCGCCCAGGCCATCGACAAGGACACGCGCCTGGTGTTCACCGAGTCCATCGGCAACCCCCGCTGCAACGTGGACGACCTGGAGGCCATCGCCCGCGTGGCCCACTCCCACGGGCTGCCGCTCATCGTGGACAACACCGTTTCTCCGCCGCCCATCCTCAATCCCTTCGACCTCGGGGCCGACGTGTGCGTCTACTCGCTCACCAAGATGATCGGCGGCCACGGCAACTCCATCGGCGGGGCCATCGTGGAGAAGGGCGGGTTCGACTGGACCGCAGGCGGACGCTACCCCGAGATCACCGAACCCGACCCCACCTACCACGGCATGAACTTCTTCAAGAGCTTCTGCGGGCTCGAAGAGGACCAGCTGCGCTGCATGGCCTACACCCTCAAGATCCGCTGCGGGCTCCTGCGCGACACCGGGGCCTGCCTTGCGCCCCTCAACGCCTTCCTGATCCTCCAGGGCGTGGAGACCCTGCCCCTGCGGGCCCGCACCCACTGCGAGAACGCCATGAAAGTGGCGTCCTTCCTGGCGACCCACCCGGCCGTGAGCTTCGTCAACTACGCCGGACTCTCCGGCCACCAGGATTTCGAGCGCGCCAGGCGCTTCTTCCCCATGGGGCCGGGCGCGGTGTTCGGCTTCGGGGTGAAGGGCGGCATCGAGGCCGGGCGCAAGTTCATCGATTCGGTGAAGCTCTGCTCGCACCTGGCCAACATCCTGGACGCCAAGACCCTGGTGATCCATCCTGCCTCCACCACCCATTCGCAGCTCACGCCCCAGGAGCAGCTGGACGCGGGGGTCACGCCGGATCTTGTGCGCATCTCCGTGGGCCTGGAGACGGCGGGCGACATCATGGCGGACCTGGACCAGGCCTTGGCGGCGAGCCAGTCGTGAAAGAGGGCAAGGAGAGGGGCAAGCAGGGCGTTCGAGCCGGGGCCGCCCCCGGGAGCTTCGGGGGGCGGCCCAAGAAGAGCCTCGGCCAGAACTTCCTCACGGACCCCAACGTGGCCCGGCGGATCGTTGCGTCGCTCGGCGTGGAGCCCGGCGACGCAGTGCTGGAGATCGGCCCCGGACGCGGCGCGCTCACGGGGTTTCTCATGGAGTCCGGGGCAGGGCGGGTGTTGGCCCTGGAAAAAGACCGCGACCTGGCCCCGGAGCTGCCCCGGCGCTTCCCGGGGCTCTGCGTGGTGAACGCCGACGCCATGCGCTTCGACTGGCAGCGCCTCGACCGCCTGCCCAGGGTGCGCGTGGTGGGCAACCTCCCCTACAATGTGGCCTCGCCCATCATGTGGGATCTGGCCTGGCTCTCGCAACGCTTCGCGCGGGCCGTTTTCATGGTGCAGCTGGAGGTGGCCGAACGCATCGTGGCGGTCCCGCGAACGGGGGACTACGGGGGGCTCTCGGTATGGCTGCAGAGCTTCGTCACTCCCGCGAAGCTCTTCAAGGTGGGGCCCAACGTCTTCACGCCCAGGCCCAAGGTGGATTCGGCCGTGGTGGCCTTCACGCCTCGCCCCGTCAGCGAACGACCCCGCGACCCCGGACGGCTGGCGCGGTTCGTCAAGCGCATTTTTTCAATGCGACGCAAGCAGTTGGGGCGCATCCTGGGCGCGGACATCACCCCAACGGCGGGAGCCTTCCTGGAGTCCCAAGGGCTTTCGACCCGCTGCAGACCCGAGGAGCTCACGCCGGGCCAGATCGTTCTTCTGATGCATGCCATGGGCGACGCTTGATGCCCGAAACGGCGCAAGAGGGGGCGCGGAGGCCCCCCCCAGAGCCCAGGAGGCCGCAAAAACAGGGCATTCCCGCTGGACAACACCCCATGATTGCTATAAGCCTGACCCGTCTTCCGTTCGTCTGGCTTGGCGGCGCGTCGCCGCTATGCGGCCGGATGTTCGGTCGGAATACATGTTTTTTCGCCTGCTAGCCCCGATGCGCCGAGGGCGTATCGCAACAGAACCCGAGGAGGAGAGGACCGATGACGAAGGCTGACCTGGTAGTCAAAATCGCTGAGAAGGCCGGCATCACCAAAGCCAACGCCGAACGCGCCCTGAACGCTTTCCTTGACGCCGTGGAGGGCACGCTGGTTTCCGACGGGAAGCTGACCCTGACCGGCTTCGGCACCTTCCTGGTGGAAGAGCGCCAGGCCCGCACCGGCCGCAACCCCCGTACCGGCGCCGAGATCAAGATTCCCGCCTCCAAGGTGGTGAAGTTCCGCCCCGGCAAGCTGCTCAAGGATTCCGTGAAGTAGTTCGACGGACGGCATCGCCGTCCAGGGCTCGGCGCTTCTCCAAAGCGCAGCCGCACGGAATGCCGACAGGCGCGGAAAACCGTCGGCCGTCCGGGGGGTGGCAGCGCGAAGAGATTTGAGCATCGGGGCCTACCTGCTGGGGTACGCCAGATCGCCGCCCGGTCGAAAGGCCGGGCGGTTTTTCGTCCGCGCCACATTGTTTGTCGATTTGCAAAATGAATGCTTGAACTTCCATGAGCAATTGGGTAGTCAGCCTCTTTGCCTGGAATATATTGGGTGTCCGGCGCTGCCGGACCGAACGAGGGGGTGATCTCTTTGCCCGGTGTCTATCTTGAAGAGTCCGACAACTTCGACATCTCCCTGCGCCGTTTCAAGAAGCAGGTGGAGAAGGCCGGCATCCTCTCGGAGCTGAAGAAACGTCAGCATTACGAAAAGCCGAGCGTCATGCGCAAGAAGAAGAAGGCGGCCGCCCGCAAGCGTCTGCTCAAGAAAATGCGCAAGATCAACCAGATGTAGAGAACCCCATCATGAGCCTGCTCCAGCGGATCGAACAGGACTGCCTGACCGCCTACAAGGCCCATGACGAAATCAAGGTGGCCGTCTTGAGAATGCTCAAGACGGCCGCCAAGAATCGTCAGGTGGAACTCCTGCGCCCCCTCACCGACGAGGAGGTGCTGGAGGTCGTGGCGCGGCAGGTGAAGCAGCGCCTGGAGTCCGTGGAGCAGTTCCGCAAGGCCGGACGCGCCGAGATGGCCGATCGCGAAGAGGCCGAAATGGCCGTGCTCAAGGGCTACCTTCCCGAGCAGCTCTCTGCGGAGGCCCTGGCGGCCGCTGTCGAGGAGGCCGTGACCCAGGCCGGAGCCGCCTCCATGAAGGACATGGGCAAGGTGATGCAGGCGCTCATGGCCCGGCACAAGG
Organism: Fundidesulfovibrio sp.; assembly: GCF_058402725.1. Lineage (NCBI taxonomy): Bacteria > Pseudomonadati > Thermodesulfobacteriota > Desulfovibrionia > Desulfovibrionales > Desulfovibrionaceae > Fundidesulfovibrio > Fundidesulfovibrio sp. The sequence goes on from NZ_JBZVFJ010000005.1 coordinate 28,353, forward strand.
GCCGCATCGACGGCAAGGCCGCCGGCGAACTCGTCAAAGCAAGGCTCTCCTCCTGAGGCCCTGGCCGTCGGGAGCGCCGTCCCCACGCGAAGCCGCGCCGCACGCTGCGGCGCAACCGGTCGGACCGTCATCCATTCGGGGCCTCGCCATGAATCCTCGTCTTCCGCGCCGCGACGAATCCCAACGTCCTGAGCGTGCCCTCGCGAGCTGATCCCACATGCACTCCCGCGCACTCATTCAGTTGGAATTCAACAAGGTTCTTGCTCATCTCGCCCGGCTTGCCGTCAGCGAGCCCGGGGCGGACGCCTGCCTCGCCGTGGTCCCCATGGAAGACCCGGCCGAACTCTCCCGCGCCCAGGAACTCCTGCGTCAGGCCCGGGCCTGCGCCCAGGAGACGGGCCTGCGCTCCAGGGCCTTCCCCTCCCTGGAGGGCGTGCTGCGCTACCTGGGCCAGGCCCACCGCGTCCTGGACGCCGACGGCCTCTGGGCCGTGCGCGAGGCCCTGGAGGCCGCCCACGCCCTGCGCGAGCACTTCTCCGGCAGCCAGGAGCCCGTCCGGTGGCAGCTCCTGGCCGAAACCGCACTGGACGCCCCCTGGCCCCAGCGCCTGCACCCCGCCCTCAAGCGCTGTCTGGCCCGCGACGGCGGCCTGCGCGACGAGGCCAGCCCCGAACTCTTCTCCGTGCGCCAGGAAATCCGGCGAATCCACCAGCGCTGCACCAGCCAGGTCAAGGATTTCGTCTCCAAGGAGGGCCTCACCGTCTACCTCCAGGACGATTTCATGACCATTTCGTCCGACCGCTACGTGCTGCCCCTCAAGACCAACTTCAAGGGCCGCGTCCAGGGCATCATCCACGACTACTCCCAGACCGGCGAGACCTGCTACGTGGAACCCCTCTTCCTGGTCGAGGTGAACAACCGCCTCCAGGAACTCAAGCGCGAGGAGCGCGAGGAGGAGCAGAAGGTCCTGGTCTTCCTCACGGAGTTGGCTCGCCTGGAGGAGGACGCCCTGCGCGCCGCATACTCCCTGGCAGTGGAGTTCGACGTGCTCCTGGCCAAGGCCGAGCTGGCCTCGCTCCTGGACGGCCACGCCCCGGAGGTGGGCGGCGAGGGCTCCGTGGAACTCTTCGCCGCGCGCCACCCCCTGCTGGCCCTGGCCGATCCGCGCAAGGCCCGGCCCGTGGACATCCTGCTCAAGCCCGAGCAGCGCGCCCTGATCATCAGCGGGGCCAACGCGGCGGGCAAGACCGTGTGCCTGAAGACCCTGGGACTCACGGCCCTCATGGCCCTGGCCGGTCTGCCCGCAGCCTGCCGCGAAGGCAGCCGCATCCCTTTCTGGAACGCCGTGCACGTCTTCATGGGCGACGAACAGAGCCTGGAGGACCACCTCTCCACCTTCACGGCACAGATCAGCCATCTGAGCGGCGTCTGGGGCGATCTTGGCCCGCATTGCCTGGTGCTCCTGGACGAGTTCGGCGCGGGCACAGACCCCGCCCAGGGCGCGGCGCTGGCCCAGGCCGTGGTGGACAAGCTTCTGGAAAAGGGCGCGTTCGCGGCCGCCGCCACACACTTCCCGGCGCTCAAGGCCTACGGGCTCACCAAGCCCGGGGCGCGCTCGGCCTCCATGCTCTTCGATCCCTCCAGCAAGAAGCCGCTCTACGTGCTGGCCTACGATCAGGTGGGCGCGTCCGTGGCCCTGGACGTTGCCCGCGACTGCGGCCTGGACGACGCCGTGCTGGAGCAGGCCCAGAAGTACCTTCTCCTGGGCGGCGAGGACTCGGGACGCCTCTTCGAGCGCCTCAACGAGCTGGCCCTGGAGCGCGAGCGCGAGATCCAGGCCCTGGCCAAGGAGAAGCTCAAGCTGGAGGAGCGCCGCCGCAAGCTGGCCGAGACTTTCGAGAAGGAACGGGGCAGGCTCCTTGAAGAGCTTCGCCAGCAGGCCCGCGTCATTCTGCGTCAGGCCGAGCAGGAGAAGATCGGGCGCAAGCAGGCCCTGAAGGACCTGGCCGAGACCCGCCGCTCCGTGGAATCCCTGGGACGCGATGAAACCGCCGCCCAGGCCCCTGCCGCCCCGGCCTGGAACTGGGAGGACGCCCAGCCCGGCGCGCGCGTGCGCCTCAGGGGCTGGGACAAGGCGGGCGTGGTGCGCGAAAAGGACGAGAAGCGCCGAGCCCTCAAGGTGGACATGGGCGGCGTGAGCCTCTGGGCCGCCTTCGAGGACGTTTCGCCCCAGGCCGCCGCCTCCGCGACCCAGGCCGCCGCGAAGCCTCGCGCCGTCTCGGGACAGGCCCAGGAGCCAGGCCGCCAGGAGGCCCCGCCTGCCCCGTCCGGCCCGGCCATGGTGGTGGACCTGCGCGGACTGCGCGCCGACGCGGCCCTTTCGGAACTCGGCTGCGCCCTGGACAAGGCCATCCTGCGCGGCGTGGGCTCGCTGGAGGTGGTGCACGGCCGGGGCACGGGGGCCTTGCGCCGCGAGGTGCACGCCTTCCTGAAGGACTTTCCCGCCGTGGCCTCCTTCGCACTGGCCAATGAGGAGCGCGGCGGAGACGGCATGACCATGGTGGAACTGAAATAGACGCGCCCGGGGCTTGCCCCCGGTGGAAACGGACTTAGCTTGAGCCCAACCCAAACCACGGCGGAGCATGAAAAGCGACCCGCGGGCCATCCAGGCCCTCAAGTCCAGAATGGGCATCGCCGATGTGATCAGGCGGTACATGGCGCTCAAGCCTGCGGGGTCGCGGCTTGTGGGGCTGTGCCCATTTCACAACGAAAAGACGCCGTCGTTCTCCGTGAATCCGGACAAGGGCGTCTTCTACTGTTTCGGGTGCCAGGCCTCGGGCGACGTGATCGATTTCTACTGCCGTATCAACGGCCTGGACTTTCGGGAGGGTTTGGAGCAATTGGCCCGTGAAGCGGGCGTGGCCCTGGCTGACTACAAGCCGGACCCCAAGGAGGAGCAGCGCCGCAGGCAACGCCAGGCCGGCGCGCTGATGCACTCCCTGGCGCGCGACCACTACCGCGATCGCCTGCGCGGCCCCGAGGGCGGCCATGCCCGGGAATACCTGGAGCGACGCGGCGTGAGTCCCGAGACGGCGGAACTTTTCCAGCTGGGTTACGCCCCTGCGGACTACCACGGCCTGGAGGGGCTTCTGCGGCGCAAGGGATACCGGGAACAGGACGCCGTGGAGGCGGGGCTGCTGGTACAAGGCGACGACGGCCGCGTCTGGGACCGCTTCCGCGACCGGCTCATGTTCCCCATCCACGAGGTCTCGGGCAAGGTGGTGGCCTTCGGCGGACGGGTGATGGGCGAGGGAGAGCCCAAATACCTCAACAGTTCGGACTCGACGGTCTACAAGAAGGGGGAGCACCTCTACGGCCTGCATCAGGCCAGGCCCCACTTCACCAAGGCGGGCCGGGCGCTCTTGACCGAGGGCTACCTGGACGTGATCGCCCTGCACCAGCACGGCTTCCGGGAGGCCTGCGGGGTGCTGGGCACGGCGCTGACGCCCCAGCAGGTGAAGCGGCTCACGGGTTTCGTGCGCCAGGTGGCGCTGGTGTTCGACGGCGACGCGGCGGGCCTGAAGGCCGGGCTGCGCAGCGCCCGGATGCTTCTCGCCCAGGGCGCCGAGTGCCGGGTGGCGCTCATGCCCCAGGGCGAGGACGCCGACAGCCTTCTCAAGGCCGGAGGCGCGCAGGCCTTCCAGGCCTGTCTGGACGAGGCCCGCGAGGGGCTCGATTTCTGCCTCTCCACGGTGCGCGCCTCGCGCTCGTCCAAGGAGGTGGTGGACTGGGCCTTGGAATTTCTGGAGGAGCTTACCTCCGACGCCGTGCGCGCGGCCATGCTCACGCGCCTGGCCCACGGCCTGGGCGTTGGCGAGCACGAACTGCGCAACCTGGCGGCGCGGCGTGGCGCGCGCTCCCGTAAGGGCCGCGAGCAGGGCGGCGCACAGGGCAGGGCGGGCGAGGGGGCCAAGGGCGCGCCTTCCGGCGGCAAGGAGCGCGCCCCGAGCGTCGAGGCCCGCGCCGACGCCCAGGTGCTGGAATTCGCCATCCGTTGTCCGGATTTTCTTCCGGAGATGGAGCGGTTTGGAGTGTTCGAGACCCTGGCCACGCAGAGGGCCAGGGCTTTCTGGCGTCTTCTGGCCAGGTACGGGCAAAGCGACGTGCTGCCCTACCTGGACGAGCGCCAGAAGCGTTTCTGGGGACAATGCGCCAGCAAGGACCCTCTCCCCGAGGAGGAGGCCCGGAGCTGGTGGGAAGACATAACGGCCCATGCCGGCAAGGTGCGGGCCGAAGAGCGCAGGCGGGAGCTTATCGAGGCCATGCGGGTGGCGCGCGACAGGGGCGACTCCGAAGAGGAAAAGCGCCTCATGGCTGCATTCAGCGAGCTTGTGGGGAGGAATCAGTGAGCAACATCAAGGACATCCAGCAGATCAAAACCCTCATCGCCAAGGGCAAGGAGAAGGGCTTTCTCACCTTCGAGGAAGTCAACAAGGCCTTGCCCACGGAGCTGTCCGCCAATCCGGACCAGATCGAGGAAGTGATCTCCATCTTCGACTCCATGGACATCGCCATCGTCGATTCCGAAAAGGAGATGCGCAAGATCGAGGTCATGCCCGCCGAGGGCGAGGAGGCCCCCGAGGAGGGCGGTCTGGAACTCACCGAGAGCGAGGACGCGCTGGACTACTCCTCGCGTTCCACCGACCCCGTGCGCATGTACCTGCGCGAGATGGGCGCGGTGCCGCTGCTCGACCGCGACGGCGAGGTGAACATCGCCAAGAAGATCGAGAACGGCGAGATGGACGTGCTTTACGCCCTCGTCGAGGTGCCCGTGGCTCTGGAAGAGCTCATCCAGGTGGGCGAGGACCTCAAGCTCGGCCGCATCAAGCTCAAGGACGTGGTCAAGACCATCGAGGAAGACGACCCCTCCGAAGACGAGATGAACCAGCGCTCGCGGGTCATTCTGCTCCTGGACGAGCTCAAGGCCATCTTCAAGAAGCGCCGCAAGGTGTACTGCAAGCTCGATTCCTGCGCCTGCCTGGAACGCCGCGTGGCGGGCGTGCAACGCGAGATCATGGCCTTCAAGGACGAGGTGGTCAACCGCCTGCGAGACATCAAGCTGGAGAAGACTCTCATCGACCGCGTCATCGAGACCGTCGAGGACTACGTGCGCCAGATGCACAACTGCCAGCGCGACCTCTCGGCCTACATCCTCTCCACCGGGCGCACGCAGTCGGAAATCCAGAGCCTCTTCCAGCAGCTCGAAGCCCGCGACATCAACCCCATGGTGGCCGCCGAGTCCCTGTCCATGACCGTGGAGGAGGTCTTCTCCTTCAAGGAAATGATCATGGCCAAGATGGAGATCCTCCACCGCCTCCAGGACAAGTGCTGCCACCACGTATCGGACCTGGAGGAGGTGCTCTGGCGCATCAAGCGCGGCAACAACGCCGCCTCGCGCGCCAAGCAGGAGCTCATCCGGGCCAACCTGCGCCTGGTGGTCTCCATCGCCAAGAAGTACACCAACCGCGGTCTGCAGTTCCTGGACCTCATCCAGGAGGGCAACATCGGCCTGATGAAGGCCGTGGACAAGTTCGAGTACCAGCGGGGCTACAAGTTCTCCACCTACGCAACGTGGTGGATCCGCCAGGCCATCACCCGCGCCATCGCGGACCAGGCCCGCACCATCCGCATCCCCGTGCACATGATCGAAACCATCAACAAGCTCATCCGCACCTCCCGCTACCTCGTGCAGGAACTCGGGCGCGACCCCACCCCCGAGGAGATCGCCGAGCGCATGGACTACCCGCTGGAGAAGGTGAAGAAGGTCCTCAAGATCGCCAAGGAGCCCATTTCCCTGGAAACCCCCATCGGCGACGAAGAGGATTCCAGCCTGGGCGATTTCATCGAGGACAAGAAGGCCCTGGCCCCGGCCGAAGAGGTGGTGAACACCAAGCTCATGGAGCAGATCGCCCGCGTGCTTTCGGACCTCACCCCCCGCGAGGAGCAGGTGCTGCGCAAACGCTTCGGCATCGGCGAGAAGAGCGACCACACCCTCGAAGAAGTGGGCAAGCTCTTCAACGTCACGCGCGAGCGCATCCGCCAGATCGAGGCCAAGGCCCTGCGCAAGCTGCGCCACCCCGTGCGCAGCCAGCACCTGCGCAGCTACTACGAAAGCTAGGCCAGGGCCGCACGCCGGGAAGGACGACGCCTTTCGGGACAATGATCGAAAGCGCCGGGGGGCTGTGGCCGTCCGGCGCTTTGTTTTTTCCGATGGGGCGTTCTTGACCGGGCGGGAGATGGTGCCGGAGCGCTGGTGTGGGCGGGCGGACGCCCCGAACTGTCCGGGACGGTGCCGGGCAGCACGCCCCCGACCGTAACCGCGTCCTCCAAACGTCCGACTCCTGTCCGTGCGCCGCATCACGCGGCGCGAAACCCAAGGAGTCCCCAAGATGCGTCATCTCTTCGCCCTCGCGGCCGTGGCCTGCGTCCTCTCCGTCCTTTCGCCGTCCGTCCAGGCCCAACCCGCAGGCAAACACCGGCTCTTCGACCGCATGGACGCCAACCAGGACGGCTTCCTGACCAAGGCGGAAATCCAGAAGCAGTTCCCCGGCTTCACCGGCGAGATGTTCGCCCAGGCCGACGCCGACCGCGACGGCAGGCTCTCGCTGAGCGAGTGGCAGCCCTTCGTGCGGGAGATGAAGGCCCGACGTCAGGCAGGCGGGCTCTAGACGTTCTTGAGGCTCGCGCGGCGCGTCCGGATTCCGGCGTTGGCCGCCCGGGCCGCATCCCGTCTCCGTGGGGCCATCCACTGGTACATGAACGCTGCAGGCGGGGATATTTTAAGCGATACAGAGAAGATGTTGCTACAATGCTTTCTCTTGTCGAGTGTTTGCTGTGTATTGGCCGAATAAAAACGACAGGATTTACGTGAATTGTCCTTCCGCAGCCGGACGCGCATCGAAAGTTCACTCCTGGTGTTTAAGACCTGCTTGTCATTCGGTACGGACCATGTTGCCGACACGTTTTCTGTTCCACAAGCCCTTGCCTGACAGTGTGGATATGTTGTCTGTATTGAGTCTGTCAGCGATCTGTCTGTAAGACATGCCCTGTTGAAGACATTCGTCAATAATTTTCAAGGCAGTCTGTTTCCGCGCATGAAGTGTCTCGCGTAATGTCTTGGGTATGATGGCAGATAAGTCGCTTGCTGTTGTATGTTCCGTAGTCGCGCTGATGTCTGTAGGTGGTTGCTTCAATATTCTGTTGATCGGTACTCCCTGTGTCAGCATCAGTAGCACACTGTTTTGTTTTGAGAGATTCTCCGACATGATTTTGAAGTCGTTGATAAGGGAATCCTTGACCTCGATCTGTTTGTCCGCAATCGCAAGCCGTTGTCTAAGGAGTTCGTTTTCGCGAGCAAGCAGTTCATTGTGCAATATTATTGTGTCGTAGGCGGGGGTGGCTGCTAACTCTTGCGCGTTTAAGGAAGAGGGCGATTCCTTCTGTTGGTGTGGTTCCTTGTCGAGTGTATTGGTAGACCACATCGCCCACGAAGAATGGATTCCGTCTGCTCCGGGTAGCGAATCTTTGCTCATGGAATTCCTCTTTATTCGGATGTGGGGTGAGCATCCTTGTTGCATGGAAATGCACATGCAGGGAACGCGTCAATTATTGGTGGTAGTTGCGTTGCGTGTAGTGATAAGAATGAGTGATGGTGACGCTTCAATGTGTTTATAGTGGTGATGTAGTTTTCTTTAGTATGTGCGACAGTCTTATTGCGTATTGTTGTCCGATGTGTGTCGGGTTGTAATGAGTTGTAATGTGCCGGAATCCGCAGTGTGCTCGTGATGAAGCAATGTCGCTGTTCAAAACGACTTGTTTCATGCGCCACGCCAAATGATCAATATCCGGTTCGGCCCAGTGCATGCCGTCGCTAAATGGGTACTCGTCGCGTCCGACCGGAACGAGTTGGCTTCGAACCGGAAATCCCGTGCGTCCAGACAGGTAGTCTGTACTTCCGGAAAAGTCAGTGGCGATCACGGGTTTTCGGAGGAGCATTGCTTCCGCCAAGGTGCGGCCGAAACCTTCAGAGCGGTGCGGCGATACGTATGCATCGCATGCGGAAAAGAGGCCTGTCAAATCTGTTTTCGCCATGGTCCCGTCGATCATGAGAATGCGGTGGTCGTGTGATGCTTCGTGGGCAAATGATAGCCAAAGGGGAGAAAGCGTCTTGCTGTTCATGGTTTTCAACACCAGGCAAGCGGGTTCCGTGCCCAAGGGGAAGGCTTTCTTGAAGGCACGGAGTGCTGCCCAGGGGTTTTTTCGTGCCATGTAGGAGTTGAAGTCAAATGCGTAGAGAAAGTGGAACGCATGGTTGTCAAGGCCGAAATCTCGTTTGGCAAGTTGACAAGACTGTTCCACATGGACAGCCATGGGCATGAATAGCACTGGAACGGTTGCCGATCTGCTGAAAGACATTTCGGTAAATCTGCTTGAAGACCAGATTTCGTCGACGATATTGTATGCTTCGTGCCAGACCGTCGGCCAATCGGGAAGTTCCCATGGCCAATAGCCAATGTTGAACCTGTCGTGGAAGAGTTCCTCGCCACGTTCTAGCCATACCCTGGATGTGTCCATTCCTGTCAGGCAGAATAGGTTTACTGCATATGGTGCTTCTTCGCAAAGATAGTCATCGAGAGTGTTGTCCTCCTGTCTCGTGTCGGATCCACAGGGGATGTTGACGACGGAGAATGGTATTCCCGCTCGGGTCATGGCCAGGGCCGCCATGCGTGAGTCTTCGCCAATCCCCAACTCGCCTCGCGCATAACCGATGATGTTGACGCCAGCGGGTCTTTTCTTTTGCGGCAAGACTCGACGGATGGCGCCTTCTTTGCGTTGTGTGTCTGCCGGTTTATTCAGTAGTCGACTAATTGTGTCATGGAATTGAGTTTGTGATGCGTACCAATGGATAACGTCGCGCCGGGTGGTGCCTGATGTCAGATCGAGCAGGTTGGATTGTGGAAAGCGCCAGAGCCATGTCAGTACGGTGGCGTGCGTCAGGTGCGGATAGGCAGGATATGGTTGGTCGAGCCAGTGCGGAGGGTGATGCGACCAGTAAGGAGCGTGTCCCAGTTCGTTGATGCCATCCATGTAATACCATGCAAGGTAACGAAATTCTCCTTTTTGGCTTGTTATGTCAAATTCATCTTGAAGATGTTGCAGTGATTTCCATGTGTAGTTAGTGAGGATATTGTGGTATGGATAAGATTCCAGTTTGCATGAATATGGAGATAATAGTTTTGTGATTGTCTCGTTTGTGATGGAGTTGAAGAGGTTGTGTTCAGGGACGCCGAAAACAAAGAACCATCGTAAAAAGTTTGTGAGTCCACAAATGTCGTCCTGTGGGTATCGCCTTAAAACGTCGTCACGTACATTCCAGATGTACAGCATCAGGTGTGTGAGCGGGAAGCTGTGCTGGTCTGCTGCGGGGACTACGGGGTCATTGATGTTGTGGAAGTTTGATGGGTTGATGCGCTTGGATGCCGCAGGGTACTCTGTGTCTGCGTTCAACAACCACCATAATTCCATGTTTGTCTGCCACTGCGGGTCTGTGTCGGGAATTAGTTGGCGGATGTCGTCTCTGAGTAGCCAGGCGAAGTATAACTCGCGTGCAAGTTGAGTCTTTTTAGCCATGCTTGTCGCTCGTAGTATGATGGATGTGCTGTTGCAAATGGTTGGCGCAGCAAGTGATCGCGTAACTTGTCGTCGCATGTTGTGTTTGGAGGTTATCTGGTGAGTCTATGGATGTACAGTTTCGTGGCGCATCGTTTATTGCATGTTCATGCGTCGTGTTAATGCAATGTGCAGGAGTGTGTCGTTTATCTCTGTCGCTGTGGCATTCAGTGGCAGAAGAGAGCCGAAGCCGGTATTGAGGATTCTTTCCCGGGGTGCACCTATGGCGAAAGCGACTGGTAAGATATTGTATTCGAATGCGAAGTCTAGCGTGTAGCACCATGTTTCTGGCCATTGAGATGGATAGAGCGCTGCGACAGGATGGTGAAGCGCAATCATTTCTGAGATTTCAAGCTCTGAGTAATTACCTGTAACGTATGCACGTCCCGTTTCAAATAGTTTGTAGTCGTCAAGGGTGTGGCCGATCACCACAAAATCCAGTGGGAGGTCGCGAGCACGAGCATCGCGCGCACAGTTCAACGTGATATCGTACCCTTTGTGCTTCCCGATGGACCCGAACAGGGCGATTCGAAATCTGCCGCCTGCACCGAATGTGTGCATCACCCCAAGATTGAGGGTGTCTCTCGAGTGCGGCTTCACGATGATATTGTTTGACAGCGTTCGACGGTGATATCGTTCGGCGGTGTCGTTGCTGGGAGTCACGATGCTTGAAGATTGTGACATCAACGCATATGCGTCATCCATGTTTTCAGCGGCAAGTTTCGGTGCGTCAGCTGTTTGGCATGTTATACAATCCGATTGATCTTTGTCGCCGCAGTAGATGTTGTTCGCATCAAGGAGGTTGATTCTTGGGCAGTACCACCCGAAGTCATGTATCATGATGTGGTGTGGTATGTTGAGGCTGGATGGAATTTTCAATATGCATGCATGGATGTCAATGTGATGGTGAAAATGTACAACGGACGTGTTGATGTCTCGGAGCAGGGCCAGCAGGAAGTCGAATTCCTCTGGCAGTTCGAAAGTCAAGTTGGCCAGCTCAGGGGCGTTCTCGACAATCAGTTGCGTCAAGTGTTTCGAGTCTGTCGATACGGGTTGCAAGGTCGCCACCATGTAGCCGTTGTTCAGTAGTTCGACCGCCTCCTCCCTCAAGCGCCTGGCTGTCCCTCCCCCTCTGTTGTGGCATATTCGCAGCGCAAAGGGCCGTGAAGTCATCGCCTTGATGAGGCTTACGTCGACATTCCTGCGGAATCGTCTCAATGGATCCTTCCGGATGAACTTGTCGATGGTTCCCTGATAGCTTGGATATTTATTGTTCAGGCGGGCCAGATTGCATTCCAGCGCCGACTTGTGAGATTCACCGAAAGATGTTCGGCCGATATGGGTTACGAATACATCCGCTGCAGCTATGTTGCGCCAGCCAAGTTCTCTTGCGCGCAGGCAGAAATCGTTTTCCTCGCCGTATCCTTTGCCGAACATGTGCTCATCGAATCGCCCGACATCGTTGATACATGCTCGCTTGATGTACATGCAGAATCCGACGCCAGTTGGAATTTCACATGTTTCATGAGCGTTGCAGGATGCAAACAAGCTGTCGAGGTCGTCGCCACGGTAACTGGCTGTCGAGGCGGTGCTTGTGTCGTGAGAAGGATAGGAGCAAATCGAGCCGTTGTTAGAGAATGGAGTTGCCGTACCAATCGTTGGCGATGAATATGAAGAGCGAACCAGTCTGTCAATCCATGTGGAATATACTATTGTGTCGCTATTCAGCAGAACTACATCGTGTACTGTGTTTGCAGCGATGCCCCTGTTGATAGACCTGACGAATCCACTGTTTGTTGAATTTGTGATGAGTGTTAATTTGTTTTCATTGTGAAGGGTGCGAAGAAAAGATTTGATGCGGATGTCGCTGCTGGCGTCATCGATGACAATAACGTTCGTGTTAGTATTGTTCTCTGCAGCGAGTACAGAGCGAATGCATGTTCGCGTTGCTGAATAATCCTTGTAGACAGGAATGATGACGTCAACAGTTTTTGTGACCACGAAACCGTCAACCTTGCTGCATTTTTGCCGTCAATGATTGCAATAAGCGGATCCATTTGGCCTGTCTGTTTCGCAAAAGGTCCAGAACGGGTTTGCGGCACGATGCAGGCAATGGCGGGGGATCGTCCGGATTCTCGCCCACCTGCCTCAGCCAGCCGTTCATCTCTTGCAGTGCGTCCGCAAGTGTGTCCGCGTCGAACACGACCAACGGGGAGCCCTGTAATTCCTGATTGGACCTGTGTTCACGAACCCGCACGGTTTCGCAGGCCGTTCCATCGGTCAAGGGCCAACGGACCCTGAAGCCGTGCTTGCCGTCGTGAACTCCCTCGTCCACCAACTCTTCCCGGAAAGAGGACGCCAAGACACGCTGACGCTTTCCCGATTCGCCCTCCAATTCGACGACGAGCCTTTTCCCGGGCTTGCCCCTTTGCCATGCATGTCCAACGATCGTCCCGTCCTCTTCAGTGAAAACACGCCCCTCGACGTGCATCCGGGCGTCGGATGGACGGAGCGGAGCACCCGTGCAGAGCTTGCCGGGCGCAATCCTTGCCGTGAGTTCCACGTCCATGAGTTCCGGGGGGATGTGCTGCACAAAAGCATGGTCCCCCGGCAGCCCTGCCAGACGCAACGCCAAGTGGTCCTGATCTGCCCTCAGGTTGCCCAGGGAGATATTCCCCAGCGACAGTTCAACCTCGAACGTCTCGTCAGGGTTGGCCAGGCACAGGGCGAACCCCGTGAGCATGCCGTCTGACGCGAAAACCATCCCGAACGGCGCCCCCTGGCTTATGCTCGCCAGGTAGGCCAGCACAAGGGCTGCATCCTTTTCCGGGTCGCCTTCGCGCAGCAGCGTCGCAGCATGCGCTTCCAGGCATGTTCCGTCTTCGGCTGCGGGCGATGATTTCAGGACGACACGCAGGGCTTCGAGGTCCACGGGATCAAGAGCAAGGGCGGCAAGCGCTTCTCTGTGGGCCAGCCCCGGCAACCCGGCGTCGAACAGGCAACTGGCGTTGAGGCTCCGCGTCTCCGGCGTTTTCGGGGCGAGTCTGGCCATGCGGTCCGAGAATTTCAACGCCTGGCCGTGCAAGTCTGCCCTGCGGTAGAGCAGGCAAAGGCGCAACAAGGCTTCCGCATGGGTTGCCTGGTTGCCGAGCAGCCTGTGCGATCGGTCGATGGACGCCTGTACATCTCCCCGGGCGAGGAGCGCCTCGACCTGGGCCAGATCCTTTTCGAGGGATCCGGACAGGGGCGGGTCTGCGCGCCGGAGCGTCACTGCGCACGTCCTCCGAGCAGTTCCTTGAGGAGTTCGAGGTGCGCCGGTAGGCAGACCCTGTGACGGTCGAATCGTTCGACTGCCGTCCGGCGGGCTTCACGGCGTATCCCGGCGCTGCACGCATCGTCTGCGAGCGCCTCTGCGATGATGCGGGCCAGGGCTGGGGCGTCGAAAAAGTCCGTGAGCAGTCCGTTGCGTCCGTGTTCGACGACCTCCAGGAGCGGCGGCGTGGAGGAACCGACCACCAGACAGCCAGCCGCGAGAGCTTCGATCAGCGACCAGGAGAGCACGAAGGGGTAGGTGAGGTACACATGGCAGGCAGATACCTGGAGCGCTTTGAGGAAGTCTGGATAGGCCAGGGGGCCGAGAAAATGCACCCGGTCCAGATCGACGGGATTCTCACGGAGGCACGCCTCCCGCCAGCCTTGCGCGCCGTCGGGCGGGCGGGGTCCGTATCCGCGGCCTTCACCGCCGGCCACCAGCACCTGTGCGTTGGGACGAAGCTCCAGGAGTCGGGGCAGGGCGCGCATGAAGATGTGGAACCCCCGGTATGGCTCCAGAGTCCTGGAGAGGAACGTGACGATCTCGTCGCCGGATTGCAGGACGCGACCGCCGGGAAGCGTGAAACACGTCCGCGGGTCGGGCTTGATCAGGTCTGTGTCCACGCCCTCGTGGAGCACCTTGATCCTGTCGGCCCAATGGGCGGGAAAGCCCCGTTGCTGCCAGAGGGTCGGGCTCACGGCGGCATCGCATGCGTTGAGCGCGTGCAGGGTTGGCAGGTTGTGCAGCGCCAGCAGAGGAGCCTGCATGAGGGGCAGGGGAAACTCCGGATCGAACCCCACGTCCGCACCGTGCATTCTGTAGAAATGCTCGCAGTAGACGATGCTCTTTGCTCGCGGAAACACGTCGTGCAGGAACAGAGCCTCACCCCAGCCGGGATGGACATAGATGACGTCCGGGTAGAATCCGGCGTCCTTCAAGGCGAGCGCCGCATCGAAGGCGGCGGCTCCACGCCGCACGTGATGGTCCGTGTGTTCCGCATACGGATGGACGCCCGTGCCGGCCCGGCCCGGCGCGTCATAAGCGGAATAACGAACGCCGAAGACGGGGGCCGCGCCGGAGCGCTCGCAGATCGCGGCGACATGGGCGTCGCCGCGCCTGAGAAAATGCGAAACCAGGCCGATGAATTGGCCTGGAAAGCTCCGGTGGACGAAAAGCACGGAGATCATGCTTCGCGCTCCCCCGTGCAGGAGGGGGTCAGCGCCTGGGGACAATCCGCAGCCACAAGGACTCCAGCGCGTCTCCGGGGACGTTGGAGTGAAGGAACTGGCCGTTGACGCATTCGGCCGACTGCCCGGCCTGAATGAAGGTGCCGGAATAAACCACGTCGTAGCGTTCGGCGGACTCCCCGCCAAGCCGTGCCACAAACCCGGAGAGGGGCAATCCCATGCCCTTTGAGCCGGAAAAGTACGGGAACGAGGTCCAGGGGCTCATGGCGCCGTCGTGGGCAACGGTCGCGTACTCCAGGTCTCCGGCGGGGATGCCTTCCGGCTTGAAGGCCACGGCCTCGAGCCGCAGGCGCGACTGGGGCGAGCCGACGGGCCTCCCCGACTCGGCCATCACGTCTCCCCGGCTCTGGATGTGTCCGCATGTTTGGACCATCGGGGCGTTGCGCGGCGCATGGAAACCGCCTGCCGGCCGTACGGGGGGCGCGCCAGCTCCGCAGGCGGCATCGAAGGGAGGTTTGAAGCCTTGCTGCGCGTAGGGGCTGACAAAAGGCCTGGCCTGGGGGAGCCCTGCCGGGGTGCGTGGGTCCGACGCCGCAGGCCGGGGCTGGGCTCCCGGAGCGGAATTGCCTGCCCAGGTTGCCTTTGGGGGGGCGACGCCCGGGCCGAAAGGCGAGGCCAGTGACCGCGCGGGGTCCTGACGTCCGGTCGCCGCAGCCGAGGGGCTTCCGTGCAAGGGAGCGAAGTGGCCGCCGGGGCTGCCCGGCGCATTGGCCGCGAAAGGATCAGGCGCCTGGCCCGGCTGCTCACGGACCGGGGCGGGCCCCAGCTTCACGACGTTCACGTGCACCCCGCTCGTGGCGAAGTCGCCGGGCCTCAGGGTGATGAAGGCCACGATCGCCCCCGGCGCGCCCACTTCCACCGTGACGGGATTGCCCGTTCCGATGATCCAGGCCGACGGCTTGCCGTCCACGGTCGCGCAGGCGGACGAGGGGAGGGCCGCCGCGAGCACGTTGGGAAACTGGACTCCGACGATTTCGCGCGGGGGATGGTCCATGCGTGCGATGGAGACGAGGTAGCGTCCTGGCGGAAAGGGGATGAGGTTCAACTCCGGCACGAGCAGGGGGGGGGTGTGGTTGCCTGCGGCGTGCGGCGAGTGGCTGGCGGAAGTGTCCATCGTGCGCTCCTCGGGTGTCGGGCTAGCGTTCGCGGATCGAGTCGTCAATGGCTCGCAGTATGGGGTACAGCAGGTAGGTGATCACTTTGCGTTGCCCCACGGTGATGTTGGCCTCCAGGGTCATCCCCGGAATGAGCCTGAAATCGCCGGGAAGGTTCCTGAGCTTCGAAACGTCGCTGATCTCCAGACGCGCCGGGTAGTAGGCGGTCGGGCCGTGTCCGGCGGCGTCCTTGACGAGGGAGTCCTCGCCCACGGATCGGAGCTTGCCGTGCATGATGCCGTACCGGTGGTACGGGAAGGCCTCCAGTTTCATCGCGGCGGGGTCGTTGGCCCTGATGAAGCCGATGTCGCGCGGTTCGATGTACACCTCCGCCTCAAGAGGCGACTGCATGGGCGCAAGCACCAGGATGGGCTCGCCGGATTTCACCACGCTGGAGCTCGGATATTTCTGAATGTCCAGAACCATGGCCTGCACCGGCGAGGTGAGCGTGGAAAGCTCCCTCTGGCGGGTTGCCTTGGCCAGCTCGTTGCCGATGGCCTCCAGTTCCTTGTCGTTGTCGGCGATCTCCTGCGAGAGGCTGCTGTGGCGCTGTTTGACGTAGGCTTCCCTTTCCGCCTGGATCTGGACCAGCAGCTTCTTGGAGGCCTCCAGGTCCTTTTTGGTCCTTTCGTTGTTTGCGATCAGGTTGGCGTGGGCGTTCTGCGCGTCGAGATAGGAGAGTTTCGAGTCCACGCCCTGCTTGTACACCTCGGAACGCATGCCCAGCACCTCTCGGCCGATGTTCTCCTGGCGTGCCGACGTGGCCACCTGGCGCTCCAGGGACTGGACGTTGCCGGTGACCTCCGCGATGCGCGAATCGTAACCGCGCAACCTGGCGCGGTGCTCTTCCAGGCGGTCGGCGTGGAGCCTGCGCTGCAGGAACTGCTCGGAGGGTGAGGCCTCTGCGGAGGGCGTGAAAGGCGTGTCGGAGAGTTCGCTTCTCAAGCGTGACAGCACGAGGCGCGCGCGGGCCTGGTTGAAACGCAGCTGGGCCTCGTTGGCCTCGGGGACCGTCGGGTCCAGGGTGACCAGCACCTCGTTGGGCTTGACGATCTGACCGATGCGCACCTCGATCGACTTGACGGTGGAGTCGTTGAGCGCGGCGATGGTCAGGCCCTTGCCCTGCGCCACCACCTTCCCTTTGGCGTTGACCACGATGTCCACATCGGCAAGGCACGCCCAGAGAGTCAGGAAGGCGATCAGCGTGATCAGCGCGATGGTGGTGAGCCGCGCGGCCCTCGGCAGGGGCGCGTGCTCGATTTCGAGGTGGTCCGGCAGGAAATGGACCGCCTCCGGATAGATATCCAGGACGTTGTTCTTGTTCTCTATTTTCTTGGGCAGGTTCTGGGCCATACTGTTCCGTTCACACGCCTGGCGCGTTCAGCGATGCGCTCACGATGTGCCTGTTCTGCTTGTGCCACAGGTCCGCGTAGAGCTTGCACGACCGGAGCAATTCATGATGCGGCGCGTTGGCGATGAGTTTTCCCTGGTCCAGAACCACGATGCTGTGCGCAGAGGCCAGCATGGAGAGGCGGTGGCTCACGATGATCATCGTGCGCCCGTGCGCGATGCCGGCCAGGTTCGCCTGGATGATGGACTCGGACTCGGCGTCCAGCGCGCTGGTGGCCTCGTCCAGGATCAGGATGCGCGGCTGCATGAGCAGGGCGCGGGCGATGGCCATGCGCTGGCGCTGCCCGCCCGAGAGGTTCGCGCCGCCCTCCACGATGGCCGTGTCGTACCCCTGGGGCAGCCTCTGAATGAATTCGTCGGCCCCCGCGAGCCGGGAAGCCATGACGATCTCCTCGAAGGTGGCCCTGGGGTTGGCGGCGGCGATGTTCTGCCGGACGCTGCCCTGGAAGAGAAAATTCTCCTGGAGGACCACCCCGATGGAGCGCCTCAGATGGGAGAGCTCGATGTCGCGCAGGTCGTTGCCGTCCACGGCGATCCTGCCCCGCTGCACCGGGTAGAGCCCCTGGATCAGCCGCGTGAGGGTGGACTTGCCGGAGCCGGAGCGCCCGACGACGCCGATCACCGCTCCCTGCGGGATGTGCAGGGACACGTCCTCCAGCGCGGGCGGGGCGCCGGGCGCGTACTGGAAGGTGACCCGCTCGATGGCGATGCTCCCCGCGATGGGCAGCACGAGCCCGCGCGAGTTGAGCGGGCGCTCCGTCGGCCGGTTCATGATCTCGCCCAGCATGGTCACCGACAGCCCGATCTCCTGGTATTCGTGGATGATCGAAACCAGTTGCACGAGCGGCTCGGTCACGCGGCTGCCCAGCATCTGGAAGGCCACCACGGAGCCGACCGAGAGCTCGTTGTCGAAGATGAGCGTGGAGCCGATCCAGACGATGAGCAGGCCCGTGAGCTGCTTGAGAAACCCCGTGGACGAGGCAAGGATGGCCGAAAGTTTCTGGACGCCGAACGAGGTGATCACCGATTTGGCGCTGGAGTTCTCCCATGTTTTGGTGTGCAGGGGCTCAAGCGACAGGGACTTGATGGTGTGGATGCCGCGCACCGATTCCACAAGGTGCGAGTTGCGCAGCGCCTCGGCGCGGTAGTGGGTCTTGAGTCTGGTGCGGAAGGAGCGCATGGCCAGGCCCATCATGCAGGCGATGATCAGTGCGATGCCCAGCACCACGGCCGTGAGGACCTTGCTGTAGAAGAACAGGAGCGGCAAGAGGACAAGCAGGATCGACATGTCCAGCACGGACATGAACACGCGTCCGGTCATGAATTCGCGGATGCGGTCCTTCTGCGCGATGTGCTTGAGCAGCACGCCCGACGGCGTGTGGTCGAAGAAGTCGATGGGAAGCCGGAGCATGTGGTTGTAGACCACCTTGGCCAGCCTGAGGTCCATCTTGTTGGTGGCGAAGAGGAGCATGTACCGCTTCAGGTAGTTGAGCAGGCCCTCGATGACGTAGACGCCCAGCAGGCCTACGGAAAGGACCGTCAGCGTCTGAACGCTCTGGTTGCCCACCACCTTGTCCAGCACGATCTGCATGTACATGGGGAAGGACAGGCTGAGCACGTTGGTGGCCAGCGTCGCCAGGGCGATGTCGCGGAACACCTTCTTCTGTCGGAACATCTCGGGGATGAACCAGGAGAGGCCGAAAGGCTGGTCCTCGTCCGTGACGCGGTATTCCTTCTTGAGGAAGATGATCTTCCCGTCCCAGACGGCATCCAGTTGCTCCCTGGTCCAGAACTGGAACTGCATCACCCCGCTGGCGGGGTCCACGTAGGCGATGTCGCCCTGGTCCTTGGTGCCGCGCACGCCGGAGAGGATGATGTAGCGCCCGTCCTTCAGGAGGGCGATGACAGGGTAGGCTTCGCCGAGGCGGAACAGCTTCTCCGACGTGAGTTTGGTCAATTTGCTCTTGAAGCCGTGCTCGCGGACGATCCTGAGCATGAGGGCGGGATCGATCTGCTCTTCCGTGAGGGTGTATTTATGGATCAGGCTCTCGGGCGTGACGTCCTGATGGTAATGCCGAAGGACCAGGACCAGGCAGAGCAGGCCGGAGTTGGGCTGGTCGAAGGATACGGACATGAACGGCTTCCAGTCTGGGCTGCGTCGTTATCTTTTGAAGAACATGGAAACCATCCGGAATGCGGAACGCAGGATTTCCAGATAGGCACGGGGAAAGGCGCTTTCGTACTTGTTCTCGTCGTGCACGCCGCGCTGCCTGAACGTGATGTTGCGTTCCGTGCGGCCGTAGAGCGACGAAGTTCCGAAGTTGTGCTTCTCGAACACCGGCTCCGAGGGCGTCTTGGCGTTCTGTTCCTCGCCGTCCTGTCGGAATCTGAGGGAGACCGGATCGTCTGGCGTCATGACTGGCCGGGAGGGGTTGGGCATGGGGCGTGGGAGTAAAGGCGAGGCCCGCCCATCAGCGGGGTTCCGGCCACGCTGACCTCCATGCTGTGGGGCAGCCCGTCCCGGTATTCGAGGGGAATCTCCCAGTTGAAGCCGCAGTAGCCGTCGCCGTGCCCGGCCTCCAGCACGTCCGCGCGGTAACGATCCGCCCGCACGGTGAAATCCCGGTTGCCGTCCACCGTGATTTTCATGTCCAGCCGCCGCGTGGGGAAAGCCATGTGCAGGGCCCATCCGCTCACGGCGTCGTGCTGGATCGGGTCGAAATGGCCCTTGATGCCCGAGGACGTGAGCATGACGAACCGCACGCCGTGCAACTCCAGGGAAAAGCCAGCCACTTCCGGGGGGCCGAAGCTGAGAATGCGCCGGTGCAACTCGTCAGGGGCGATGTCCGGGCGCAGTTGCACCATCGCCTGGTAGTCCGCCGTGGTCCGCTTCGTTCCCGTCCAGGCGTATCCGGAGGCGGAGGGGATCATGCCGGGCGAGGTGAGCTGCCTGGCCAGCTTGCAGAGGAGGGAGTGCGCCATCCGGCGGGCGGTTTCGGCGTAGACCAGACGGTGCGATCCGGGGGGGACGGGGAGCCGGGCCACGTCGAGGACGGGGCCCTCGTCGACCCTCTCGGTCATTTCGTGGAGCGTTGCGCCGAAGGTCTGTGCCTTCTCGTAGCAGGCCCAGGCCTCCGGGGCCGTGCCGGGATAGTCCGGCGTTGCCGGGTGGAAATTGTAGGCCCCCAGATCGAAACGGCGCAGGACATCGGCGGGGATGATCTCGTGGTGCAGGTAGGAGAGCAGGCGAACCCCCGGACCCGCCTTGTCGAGGGCAAGCCGGAGGGCGGAGAGGTTGCCGACCAGATGGATTTGGCAGCCCGCGGGTGCGTTGGCCTCGAGAACGCCCTTGAAGGTCGGGAGGTGCTCCGCCGAGCAGAGGCCGAAGACATCCATTCGCTTGTCCTGCATGATACGAGAGCCTCTCCACCGAAACCACGTACGGAGCTTGGCCGGAGGCCCTTGCGCCCTGCCGTGACAGGCGGCGCTAACTGAAGAAGTTGAACGTGGTTCCGCCGCTGCCGAAGAGCGAAGAGAAGTCCAGGGTGCTGCCCGACGACGCGAAGCCGCTCAAAAGGTTGCTGGACGAGCCGCCGAAAAGCGAAGTCAGGTCCAGGCCCGTGCCGCCGACAACGGTGCTTCCGCTCCCGCCGAAGAGGGAGGTCAGGTCGACACCCGTGCCGCCGATCACGGTGCTTGTCGTGCCCTGCCCGAACAGGGAGCCCACGGTGAAGCCGGTTCCGCCGGCAACTGTGGTGTTGGTCCCGCCGCTGAAGAGGGAGGTCAGGTCGACACCCGTGCCGCCGACCACGGTGCCGGTGGTGCCCTGCCCGAACAGGGAGCCTACGGTGAATCCGGTTCCGCCGACAACTGTGGAGTTGGTCCCGCCGCCGAAAAGGGAGGTCAGGTCGAAACCCGTGCCGCCGACCACGGTGCCGGACAAACCTGTGCCCCCCAGGTTCGCGAACAGGCTGGAAAAGTCGAAGAGTCCACCGCTGCCGCTTAACGTCGCCATGGCCTTACTCCTGATTTACATGGGTGGTTCAGGTCCCGGTCCCCTCGGGAATGCTTCCTGCCGTTCGAGCGTGTGCAATTCACTGAATTAGTATCGCTACCTGTAACCTTTCCCACGCGTGCCGTCCAGTGCCAGTCCGACAAGCCTTCCAATCTTGCCGCGCATCTGCGGGCGGAACTCTCGGTGCGGTCGGAAACGTCCTCAAACGTTTCCTATCGGCTCCGCGAACCGAATGTTTAGGCTTGCGTCAGAGATGCCGGACGGGGAACAGCAAGGCGGCAAAAAAGCAAGCGGGCGGCCTAGCTTCACCAGCTAAGCCGCCCGCAACCCGCGTCATTGCTTGGTACCGGGAGGGGGACTCGAACCCCCAAGGCCTTGCGACCGGCGGATTTTGAGTCCGCTGCGTCTACCAATTCCGCCATCCCGGCAAGGGTCTGTCTATCTAGGTCAAGCTCCGGGCGCTGTCAAGAATCGCTTGAGCTTGCGCCCGGTTGCTGGTAGCCCGGTTGCCCCATGGACATGCCAGTCGGAACCCTCGCCAACGCCGGAGCCATCGTGGCCGGGAGCCTCGTGGGCCTGCTCATGCACGGCCGTTTCCCGGAGAACGTCAAGAAGATCGTCTTCCAGGGGCTGGGGCTGGCCGTCCTGGTCATCGGGCTCCAGATGGCCCTGGCCTTCGACCGTCCGCTCCTGATGGTCTTCAGCCTGGTGCTGGGCGGCATCTGCGGCGAGCTTCTGCGCATCGAGGACCGCCTGGAGTCCATGGGCGAGCGCCTCAAGGCCCTGGCCCGCTCCCGCAACGCCCTCTTCACCGAGGGTTTCGTGGCCGCCTCGCTCATCTATTGCGTGGGCTCCATGGCCATCCTGGGTTCAATCGACGACGGCCTGCGCCAGGACCCTACCATACTCTTCACCAAAGCCACCCTGGACGGCTTCGCGTCCATCCCTCTGGCCTCCACCTACGGCGTGGGCGTGATGTTCTCGGCCGTCCCCATCCTGCTCTACCAGGGGGCCATCACCCTTGCGGCGGGCAGCGTGCGCGAGTTCGCCACGCCCCAGCTGCTGGCCCAGCTCTCCAGCGTGGGGGGCTTCCTCATCCTCTCCATCGGCGTGAACCTCCTGGGGCTGGCCCGCATCAAGGTGGGCAACCTGCTGCCCGCCCTGGCCTGGGCCGCGGCCTTGTGTTTCACACCCATTTGAGCCACAACCGGGGCCGCCATGCACGAAATGTCCATCGCCCAGTCCATCCTGGACATCGTCCAGCAGGAAATGGAGAAGAACGGCCTGACCCGGCTCATCCGGGTCAAGGTCAAGTTCGGCCGCCTCACCAACACCGTGCCCGAGGCCCTGGACACGGGCTTCATGGCCCTCACGGCCCAGACGCCCCTGGAATCGGCCGTGTTCGAGCTGGAAGAAATCCCCGCCCGTTACCGCTGCTTCAAGTGCGCCGCCGAATTCACGCCCGAGGGCACGAACCGGCTGCTCGTCCCCTGCACGGCCTGCGGCGAGGAGTTCGGCCACGCCGTGCTCTCGGGCAAGGAACTCTACATCGACTTCATCGAAGCGGAGTGAGCATGAAAGTATCCGTGATCCGCAACGTCCTGGAAGCCAACGACCGCCTCGCCGGGGAACTGCGCGAGATGATGGCCGCGCGCGGCATCCTCTCGCTCAACCTCATGAGCTCCCCCGGCGCGGGCAAGACCAGCCTCCTGGAGCGCACCCTGCGCGACCTGGCCCCCGAGTTCAAGATGGCCGTCATCGAGGGCGACCTCCAGACCGACAACGACGCCCGCCGCGTGGCCGCCACCGGCGCGCAGGCCGTGCAGATCAACACCGAGGGCGGCTGCCACCTCAACGGCTCCATGATCCTGGAGGCCCTCAAGCAGCTGGACATCGAGGGGCTGGACATCCTCTTCATCGAGAACGTGGGCAACCTGGTCTGCCCGGCCGAGTTCGACCTGGGCGAGGACGCCAAGGTCACGCTGCTCTCCGTCACCGAGGGCGACGACAAGCCCGAGAAATATCCGCTGATGTTCAACCTCAGTTCCGTGTCGCTGCTCAACAAGGTGGACCTGCTGCCCTACGTGGACTTCGACATGGAGCGCGCCGAAGGCTTCATGCGCGCCCTCAACAAGGACATCACCGTCTTCGGCGTGTCCTGCCGCACCGGCGAGGGCCTCGAGCCCTGGTACGACTGGCTGCGCGCCAGGCGCGCCGCCAAGAAGCGCTAGGGGAGGGCGGTCCCCCAGCGCCGGGGCGGGCCATGGACTTCCGGGAGCTCCTGCTCGTCTCCCTGGCCTCCTCGGCCGTGCTGGGCTACGCCCTGGCGCTGGCCGTGGGCGTGGGGTTGGTGGTGCTCGTCCACAAGCGGGAGTCCCTGCTGCGCGGGGCCGCCGCCCGGCACGAACGCCTCTGCCGCAGGCTGCGCGAGAAGTCCCTGGAGCGCCGCAAGCTTCTGGTGCACAAGACGCAACGGCGCAACATCAAGGAACTGTCGTCCCTGGTCCGTGCAGGTCTGAAAATGCGCCGCCGCGAGCTGTCCCCCTGGGTCCGTCACGAGGCCGAGTCCCTGGTGCGCGAGGCCGTGGCCGGGCTCGACTTCGAGAGACTCCACGCCCTGCACGCCCTGATCGAAGGCAGCGCGCAGGACGGGCTTTCCCGCGAGCTGGAGCGCTTCCTCCGGCAGGAGACGTGACCATGGCCTTTTCCGAACGCGTGGGCCGCTTCATCGGCAGGCTCATGAGCACCCTGAAGAGCGAATCCGCCGAGTGGCAGAAGGCCAACCTGCCCGAACTGGACAAGCTCCAGCACGACCGCGAGGTGGCCCGCCTGGAGCTCAAGCACGCCCTGGAATCCATGGACATTCGCTACCGGGAGGAGCGCAACCGCATCCGCCTGGAAGAGGAGCGCCAGACCACCCAGTTCGCCGAATTCCTCGACAGCATCGACGAAATGAAGGCCGGCATGCTCGAAACCTACGCCTCCATGCCCAAGCCCATCGCCTTGATGATCCACCACCACGCCTCGGAACTGCTCAAGGAGGCCTGGTTCAGCGAGGACGCCCGGGAGCGCCTGCGCAACCAGTCGCGCTTCACCGACCTGATGCTCACCATCACCCAGGACCTCTCGGAACTGGGCGGCGAGGCGTCCCCAAAGGCCCTGCCCGAGAAGACCCTGGCCTTCATCCAGAACCGCCTGGACAAGTAGCCGTTCCTCCCTGTCCGCCGTGTCGCCGCGCGTCCGCATCCAAGCGGGGGCGAATCTTGTGTTGCCCGAAGCGTCCTTTAGGGGGTAATCGACTCCTACGCCCGGCGTCCCTGGGTCTCCCCGCAGGACGCCTCTCGGGCGCGCCAGTTTCCGGGAGGCCCGCATGGCAACGGACGGCAACGGCTCCCGCGAGCCGGACTTCGCTTCCCTTTTCGACCTGGACGAACTCCAGCGCATCCAGGACGCCTTCGCCCAGGCCACGGGCGTGGCCTCTCTCATCACGCTTCCCGACGGCACGCCGGTCACCCGGCCCAGCAATTTCTGCCGTCTCTGCAAGGACATCATCCGCCAGACCGAAAAGGGCCGGGAGAACTGCCGCCGCTCCGACGCGTGCCTGGGGCGCTACGACCCCGCCGGGCCCGTAGTGCAGCCCTGCCTGAGCGGCGGCCTCTGGGACGCGGGGGCAAGCATCCACGTGGAGGGGCGCCACGTGGCCAACTGGCTCATCGGGCAGGTGCGCGACGAGTCCCAGACGCTGGGGGACCTGCTGGCCTACGCCGACGTCATCGGCGCGGACAGGGAACAGTTCCGCGAGGCGTTGGACGAAGTGACCGTGATGTCCGAGGAGCAGTTCCGCAAGGTCGCCGAGGCCCTCTCCCTGATGGCCAACATGTTTTCGCGCCAAGCCTACCTGATCCGCCGCCAGGAGGATCTGCTGCGCTCCAGCCGCGCCGTGGCCCTGCGCCATCTGGAGAGCGAGAGGAAGTTCCGCACCATCTTCGATTCCGTCACCGAATGCCTTTTCGTCCACGACCCGGACACCGGGGCCATCCTGGACGTGAACCGCCGCGCCTGCGAGGAATACGGCTACACCAAGGAGGAAATGCTCCGGCTGGACGTGGCGGAGCTGAGTTCCTGCGTCCCTCCTTACGATCAGGAGCACGCTCGCCAGTTCATGGAACGCGCCGCGCGGGGAGAGCGGCAGCGCTTCGAATGGAGGGCCAGAAAGCGCGACGGCAGCCTGTTCTGGCAGGAGGTGAGCATCCGCAGGGCGTGTGTCGGCGGCGAGGACCGCCTGCTCGTCTCGGCCCGCGACATCACGGGCCGCAAACTGGCCCAGGAGGAGGCCCAGCGCGAGAAGGCCTTCACCGACGCCATCATGAACAGCGTCCCGGGACTGCTCTATCTCTACGACGCCGAAGGGCGTCTCGTGCGCTGGAACAAAAAGCACGAGGAGCTGACGGGCTATTCCTCCGAGGAACTCTCCCGCATGACCCTGATGGACTGGTACAGGGACGATCCCGGAGAAATGGAGAAGATCGTCAAGGCCGTGGAGCGCATCGGCAGCGACGGCTTCTCCAGCGCCGAGGGCAACCTGCGCAACAAGGACGGCAGCCACCGCCTCTACTACTTCACGGCCGTTCCCCTGACGCTGGAGGGCAAAAGCTACTTCGCGGGCATCGGCATCGACATCGCGGAGCGCAAGCGCCTGCAGGAGTTCATGGTCCAGACCGAAAAGATGATGTGCATCGCCGGGCTCACCGCCGGAATGGCCCACGAGATCAACAACCCGCTGAGCGGCATCCTTCAGGGGGTGCAGGTGCTCCAGTCCCGGCTCTTCGGGGATACGGCCCGCAACAGGGAGGCCGCCGCCCACTGCGGCTGCTCCCTGGAGACCCTGCGCGCCTACCTGGGCCACCGTGAACTCGACGCCATCATCACCGGCATCCGCGACGCCGCGGCCAGGGCGGCGCGCGTGGTGGCCAACATGCTGGAGTTCTGCCGACGCAGCGAATCCCACCGCGCGCCCTGCGACATGCGCGTGCTCCTGGACAAGGCCGTCGAACTCTGCGCCAGCGACTACGACCTCACGAAGAAGTACGACTTCCGCAACATCCTCATCGAGCGCGAGTACGACGCGGAACTGCCCCCCGTGCCCTGCACCGCCACCCAGATGGAGCAGGTGTTCATCAATCTGCTCAAGAACGCGGCCCAGGCGATGGCCCGGGCCTCCGGCGAGGGGTGGCGTCCGCGCATCACGCTGCGCGCCCGGCGCGACGGAGACTGCGTGGCCGTGGAAGTGGCGGACAACGGCCCCGGCATGAGCGAAGAGGTGCGCGGGCGCGTCTTCGAGCCCTTCTACACCACCAAGGCCCCGGGCGAGGGCACGGGACTGGGGCTTTCGGTTTCCTTCTTCATCGTCACGGAGTCCCACAAGGGGACGATCGAGGTGGAATCCTCGCCGGGACACGGCGCCCGCTTCATCGTGCGCCTCCCCGGCGTCCGCCCCTGAGCGGGGCAGGGCGGCCTGCCCCAACGCGGCCGGGGCGTGCCGTACGGGCGCGCATCGCCTGGCGTTCTGGAAAGGAACACGGAAACACCCCGGATTTCCGGTCATTCTCCCCCTGGCCGCAGCCTGCGGGCCAGCCACTCTTGCTTGAATTTCCACGACGCCCCGGCGCGATCACTCCCTCATCCGTCCCTGCCGCTTGCGAGGGGTCATTTTGCCACAGAGCGTGACGATTTCGCGGTCATTTTGCCACGGAAGCTCTAAGCGCTCGTTTTGCCGCAGGATTTTCCTTTGATGGGGCGCAGCGGACTCTTCCGGCGAGCCTTTTGCGCATGTCCGCCTGGCCGATGGGAAGCGCCGAGAGGCTGCGCCCGGGAAGCCTGTCTTTTAACATACTGAAATGATGTATGTTTAATGTTGGCCTGAAACTTGCCTCTTGGGGACCGACACGGGCACTGGCCCAGGACCGCAACCCCAACCCAAGGAGAAGCAAGTCATGGCCGTCATCGAACAAGTCTACGGATTCTTCATCCCCAGCGTTACCCTGATCGGCATTGGCGCTTCCAAGCAGATCCCCGAGAAGATCAAGGCTCTCGGCGGCTCCAAGCCCCTCATCGTGACCGACATGGGCATCGTGAAGGCCGGCATCTGCAAGCAGATCACCGACCTGCTCGACGCGGCCAAGATGGAGTACGTGGTCTACTCCGACACCATCCCCAACCCCACGGACGAGAACGTCCACGCGGGTGTGGAAGTCTACAAGAAGAACGGCTGCGACTCCCTGATCACCCTGGGCGGCGGCTCCTCCCACGACTGCGGCAAGGGCGTGGGCCTCGTGGTGGCCAACGGCGGCAAGATCCACGACTTCGAAGGCGTGGACAAGTCCACCAAGCCCATGCCTCCCTACCTGGCCGTGAACACCACCGCGGGCACCGCCTCGGAAATGACCCGCTTCTGCATCATCACCGATCTCTCCCGCCACGTGAAGATGGCCATCGTCGACTGGCGCGTCACCCCCAACATCGCCATCGACGACCCCATGCTCATGGTGGGCATGCCCCCGGCCCTGACCGCCGCCACCGGCATGGACGCCCTGACCCACGCCGTGGAAGCCTACGTCTCCACCATCGCCACCCCCATGACCGACGCCTGCGCCGAAAAGGCCATCGAGCTGGTCTTCAAGTACCTGCGCAAGGCCGTGGCCAACGGCCGCGACGTGGAAGCCCGTGAAGGCATGTGCTTCGCCCAGTACCTGGCCGGCATGGCCTTCAACAACGCCAGCCTCGGCCACGTGCACGCCATGGCCCACCAGCTGGGCGGCTTCTACGACCTGCCCCACGGCGAGTGCAACGCCATCCTGCTGCCCCACGTGGAGCAGTTCAACCTCATCGCCAAGGTGGAGCGCTTCGTGAAGATGGCCGAGCTCATGGGCGAAAACATCGCCGGGCTCTCCCCCCGCGCCGCCGCCGAGCTGGCCCTCTCCGCCATCCGCAAGCTCTCCACCGACGTGGGCATCCCCGCCGGCCTGGTGGAACTGGGCAAGCGCTACGGCAAGGACGTGCAGGCCAAGGACATCACCACCATGACCAAGAACGCCCAGAAGGACGCCTGCGGCTTCACCAACCCCCGCTGCCCCACCGACAAGGACGTGGAAGCCATCTACACCGCGGCCCTGTAGCCTTACGCATCCCATCCCGGACTGCCCGGAAAACCCCCAAGACACGGCGGCATTCCATGGACGTCCTCGACTTGAGCGCGTCGTACGACGCGGATTTCGTGGCCCGGGTCCAGGCCGAGAGCGGGCAGAACACGGCGCTTTGCTACCAATGCGGCAACTGCACGGCCGGCTGTCCCTACACTTTCGCCTACGACATCCCCGTGAGCCGCATCATGCGGCTCGTGCAGGCGGGGCAGCGTCGCGCGGCGCTCTCGTGCCGCTCCATCTGGCTGTGCGCCACGTGCGAATCGTGCACCACGCGCTGCCCCAACGACATCGACGTGGCCCGGATCATGGACGTGCTGCGCCACATGGCCCGGCGCGAAGGCTTCGCCACCGAGCGCAACGTGAAGGTCTTCTGGGACAGCTTCCTGGACTCGGTGCGCAAGCACGGCAGGGTCTTCGAGGCGGGCCTGCTGGCGCGCTACGTTTTCCTCACCGGCCGCTTCTGGACCGACGCGGACCTGGCCCCGCGCATCCTGCCCAAGAACAAGCTGGGGCTCAAACCCCACGTCATCAAAGGGCAGGCCGAAATGGCCAAAATCTTCCAACGCTTCGCGGAACAGGAGGGGCGTTCATGAGCGGGCTCTCCTACGCCTACTACCCCGGCTGCTCGGGCCTGGGCACCTCGGTCGAGTACGACAGCTCCACCCGGGCCGTGTGCAAGGCCCTCTTCATGGAGCTCGCCGACGTGCCAGACTGGAGCTGCTGCGGCTCAAGCCCGGCCCATGCCGTGGACCACACCCTCTCGGCCGCCCTCTCGGCCCGCAACCTGGCCCGCGTGCGCGCCATGGACCGGTCCGACGTGCTCACGCCATGCCCCAGCTGCCTCACCAACCTGCGCACCGCCGACCATCGCATGCGGGATGAGGCCTTCGCGGCACGGGCCAACGCCCTGCTGGACGCCCCCTACAAGGGCGGCGTGCGCGCCCGGTCGGTGCTCCAGGCCATCGTGGAGGACGTCGGCATGGAGATGGTGCGGGCCTCGGTGGTCAAGCCCCTCAAGGGAATGAAGGTCGCGGCCTACTACGGCTGCATCATGAACCGGCCCCCCGAGCTCATGGCCTTCGACGACCCCGAGCACCCCATGGCCATGGACCTCCTCATGGAGGCCGCCGGGGCCTCGGTGCTGCCCTTCCCCCTGAAAGTGGAATGCTGCGGGGCCTCCTTCGGCGTGCCGCGTCCCGACGTGACGGCCAGGCTTTCGGCCAGGCTCCTGCTCACGGCCCGGGAGATCGGGGCCGAGGCCATCGTCACGGCCTGCCCCCTGTGCCAGATGAACCTGGACCTGCGCCAGAACCAGGCCGCACGTTTCGCCGGAACGACCTTCGAGATCCCGGTGTTCTACTTCACGCAGCTTCTCGGCCTCGCCCTGGGCGCGCCCGAGGGCAGCCTCGGCCTGGACAAGCTCTGCGTGAGCCCGGCCCGCGTCCTGGAAGCCCCGGCTTCCGGGGAGACGAATCTTTCGCAAGGGAGCAGGTCATGAAGATCGGCGTCTTCGTCTGCCACTGCGGCAGCAACATCGAGGGCACGGTGGACACGGCCGCCGTGGCCCGCGCGTCCCTGGAGTTCCCCGAGGTGGCCCACGCCGAGGACGTGATGTACTCCTGCTCGGAGCCCGGGCAGGAGGCCATCATCGAGGCCGTGCGC
Organism: Fundidesulfovibrio sp.; assembly: GCF_058402725.1. Classification (NCBI taxonomy): domain Bacteria; kingdom Pseudomonadati; phylum Thermodesulfobacteriota; class Desulfovibrionia; order Desulfovibrionales; family Desulfovibrionaceae; genus Fundidesulfovibrio; species Fundidesulfovibrio sp. The sequence continues at coordinate 58,085 of NZ_JBZVFJ010000005.1, forward strand.
TCCAAGGGCCTGGACGGCGTGGTGGTGGCCTCCTGCACCCCGCGCATGCACGAGCCCACCTTCCGCCGCGCCGTGGAGCGCGCCGGGCTCAACCGCTACATGCTGGAAATGGCCAACATCCGCGAGCACGTCTCCTGGATCGGCAAGGACCGCGAGGCCAACACCAACAAGAGCGCGGACCTCGTGCGCATCGCCGTGGAGAAGCTCAGGCGCAACCGCCCCCTCACCCCCAAGCGCTTCGACATCACCCGGCGCGTGCTGGTGATCGGCGGCGGCGTGGCCGGCATCCAGGCCGCCCTGGACTGCGCCGACGGCGGCATGGAGGTGGTGCTGGTGGAGAAGACCTCCTCCATCGGCGGCAAGATGGCCAAGCTCGACAAGACCTTCCCCACCGTGGACTGCTCCAGCTGCATCCTCGGCCCCAAGATGGTGGACGTGGCCCAGCACCCCAACATCACCCTCTACGCCTGCGCCGAGGTGGAGGAGGTCGGGGGCTATGTGGGCAACTTCAACGTGAAGGTGCGCCGCAAGGCCACCTACGTGGACTGGGTGAAGTGCACGGGCTGCGGCGCGTGCATGGAGAAGTGCCCCAGCAAGAAGTCCCACGACGCCTTCAACGAGGGTCTGGGCGGCGCTCCGGCCATCAACATCCCGTTCCCCCAGGCCATCCCCAAGAAGGCCGTGATCGATCCCGCCTTCTGCCGCCAGTTCGTCAAGGGCAAGTGCGGGGTGTGCGCCAAGATCTGCCCCACCAAGGCCATCGACTACTCCATGCGGGACGAGGTGGTGGAGGAGAAGGTGGGGGCCATCGT
>NZ_JBZVFJ010000006.1:0-55942 GCF_058402725.1 Fundidesulfovibrio sp.
CGCAGGAGCAACGCGACAGGCGACACGGAGGTGGCCGGTGGAGGGCGCGAAGCAATTGCCGGGGTCCGGGGGGAGGCTCTCCCCCCGGCGGGTCCAGGGCGGAGCCCTGGCGGGGTCCGGGGCGGAGCCCCGTCAGCGGTGCGGGGGCCAAGCCCCGCTAGAGCGTGATCACCAGGGGCACCACCACGGGGTCGCGGTCGAGCACTTTGCGGAAGAAGCGGCGCAGGGAGGAGCGGATGCGTTCCTTGAGCTTGTCGGCGTTGCCCGGGGGGACGGTGTCCACGGTGTCGAGGATGACGCATTTGGCGTCTTCGAGCACGTGGGAGTATTGCTGTTCGAAGACGAAGCCCTTGGAGATCAGGTTTGGTCCGATCATGATCTCGCCGGTCTTTTCGTCCTGCACGAGCACCACGATGACCATGCCTTCGCCGGCCAGGAGCTGGCGCTCCTTGAGCACGGTCTGTCCCACGTCGCCCACGCCCTTGCCGTCCACGTAGACCTGCTCCACGAGGATGGGTTCTTCCAGGCGGATGCCGCCTTCCGCCAGGAAGGTGACGGGTTGGCCGTCCTCAATGATCAGGGCGCGTTCGGGGGCCACGCCGTGTTCCAGAGCGAGGCGGCGGTGCTTGACGAGGTGTCGGAACTCGCCGTGCACGGGGATGAAGAACTTGGGCCTGACCGCGCCAAGCATGATGGAGAGCTCCTCGCGGTGGGCGTGTCCGGAGGCGTGGATGGCCTGGACGCGCTCGTAGAGCACTTCCGCGCCCAGGCGGTAGAGCTTGTCGATGAGCTTGTGGATGGCGCGGATGTTGCCCGGGATGAAGCGCGAGCTCATGAGCACCAGGTCGCCGGGGCGGATCTTCAGCTGGCGGTGCTCGCCGGTGGCCAGGCGGGAGAGGGCGGAGAGGGGTTCGCCCTGGGAGCCGGTGACCATGAGCACGCTCTTTTCCGGGGGCAGCCCGGCCAGCTCGTCCATGGAGGCCCAGACGCCGGGGGGCATGCGCAGGTAGCCCAGATCGCGGGCGATGTCGATGTTGTTGGCCAGGCTTTTGCCGGAGACGGCCACGCGCTTGCCGGTGTCGTGGGCCAGGTCGAAGATCTCCTGCATGCGCTGGATGTGGCTGGAGAAGAGCGTGATGATGATGCGCCCCTCGGCCTTGCGGAAGATCTCGGCCAGGGACTGCTTGATCTCCATCTCGGTGAGGGCGAAGCCTTCGCGCTCCACGTTTGTTGAGTCGGAGAGCATGCAGAGCACGCCGGGGTCCGCGAAGCGGGAGAAGGCGTCCAGGTCGGTGAGGTGTCCGTCCAGGGGGTAGCGGTCGATCTTGAAGTCGCCGGTGTGGACGAAGCGCCCCACGGGGGTCTCGATGCCCAGGCCGTAGCTGTGCACGATGGAGTGGCAGACCTGGAAGAAATTGAAGGAAAGGGGGCCGATCTGCACGCGGTCGTTCTTTTCCACGGGGCGAAGGTCGGCGAACTTGAGCAGGTCGTGCTCTTCGAGCTTCTTGGAAACCAGGGCCAGGGTGAAGGGCGAGCCGTAGATGGGCGCGTCCACATAGGGGAGCAGCCAGGGCAGCGCGCCGATGTGGTCTTCGTGGCCGTGGGTGAGCACGATGGCCTTGAGGTGTTCCTTTCGCGCCAGGATGAAGTCGAAGCGGGGGATCACCACGTCCACGCCGAAGAGGTAGTCCTCGGGGAACATGAGGCCGCAGTCCACCAGGACGAGGGAGTCGCCGCAGCCAACGCCCAGGCAGTTCATGCCGATCTCGCCCAGCCCGCCCAGGGGGTAGAGCGTTACGTCTCGGCTCATGCGCGTCGCTCCTGATAGGCCTGGTCCATGTGCCCTTTGAACCAGTCCTTGAATTGTTCGCGCTGCTTGAGCGTGAAGCGCTCCGCGGGCTGGAAGGGCTCCAGGGCCTCGACGCGCACCAGTCCGGGGGAGGGCAGGTTGGCCCCGCGCGGCAGCACGGCGCGCGTGCCGGTGATGATCAGGGGGGCCACGGGGAGGCCGCACTTGAGGGCCATGATCATGCCGCCGATCTTGAAGTCGCCCAGGTGCTCGCTGGTGCGGGCGCGGGTGCCTTCGGGAAAGATGAGGATGGAGAGGCCTCGTTTGGCTGCGTCCACGGCCTCGTCGATGGAGCGCATGGCCTTGCGGGAGTTCTCGCGCAGGATGGCGATGTGCCCGGTGCGGCGCATGGCCGGGCCGAAGAGGGGGATCTTGAAGAGCTCCTCCTTGGCCACGAAGCGCAGGTTCCAGCTGTGCAGCACGGCTAAGAGCGCCAGGATGTCGAAATGGCTCTGGTGGTTGGACAGGAAGACGTAGTTGCCGGCGGGGTCGAGCCGGGAGAGGTCGGCCTGCACGCGCACTCCCGCCAGCAGGAGGCCCAGCCTGGCCCACGCGCACTGAATGGCGTGGGCCAGACGGGCGTTGGTCCCGAGGGGCGCCATGAGCCAGCACAGGCAGGAGACGATGGCCGTGAGCACCGGGAAGGCGATCAGGAACAGTATCTTGCGGGCGAGGACCATGGCTCGGGGGCTAGGCCTGTTCTTCTTCTTCGTCGCCGTGGTCGTGTCCGCAGCCGCAGGCCGACTCGATGGAGAGGATCACCTCGGTGGCGTCGCGCAGGGCGCCGGAGAGGTCCTTGAGGCCGGAGGGGGTCAGTTCTTCGGCGTCGAGCATTTCGGCGGCCTTGAACACGACGCGCAGGGCGTTTTCCAGGAGCAGGTCCTGAGGATCGATCTCGAATTCTTCCACGTGAATCTCCTGATGGGGATGGATTGAAAGGCAAACTCCGCCGCTTTTAGCGGGCCGGAGCGCAAAAAGCTAGGCCTCGGGCGCGAGATGGCGCTCGATGACCGCCAGATCCTCCGGGCGGGCCTTGGCGCCCAGGGACACGGAGTGGCCGTGCACCCGCAGGCTGCCGCCCGCGTGCTCCACATAGCCCGCCGAGAGCACCGTGGAGTAGGGCACCAGTTCCCGCATCTCGCCGTGGCTGACCCGGGCGGGGAACAGGATGGGGGCGGGATGGCCCGCGAAATCCTCGAAGATGATGTATTTCATGGCCGCCTCCTTGCGTTGTGTAGACCGAAACGGTTCCCTTGTCACGCCCGGGCGCGCTCCGGGGCGGCGCGAAAACGTCACGGCGCGGCCCTTTACAAGACGCGAAAGGAGGTATAATTACATCCGGCTTTGCACTGAATGTATCGTTGAAATTGAATCATTTCGAGAGATTGCATATGAACTACGTCCCCATGAACCTGCGCCGCCTGGTGGCCGACGTGCTCCCCAAGGGCTTCGAAGTGGCCCGCACGGGCGAGGATGAGCCCCAGCACGGCTACGCCTACTACTATGTGACGGACCCGGACAAGCGCCGCCGCACCTTCTCCCACGCCACGCCCACCCTGGACGAGCTTTACGGCGAGATCCGCAAGCTGGCCGTGGAGGTGCGCCGCCTGGACTACTGGAAGCGCAAGTCCGAAATCACCGACGCCGACATGGACGCCCTGGTGGAAAGCGTGTGCACCAACATGCCCAAGCTCAAGGGCCAGCGTTGGGGCTACGCCGCCCAGGACATGACCACCCCCTGCTGCGGCGTGCGCGTCCCGGCGGGCAAGTGGTGGGTCCACGAGGACGCCGGGATGCTGGGCCAGTTCGCACCCGCCGCGCCCAAGGCGGGCTCCCCGGACGTGGTGTTCCTGGACGCCCAGGACTTCGCCCGCTACCTCATCGAGCGCAAGGAGTCGCGCTTCGAGCGCTCCGTGCGGCAATAGGCGCGACAACACGAGTCATTCCCGAACGCCGGGCGGCCAATGGCCGCCCGGCGTTCTTCGTTTCGGGGGGGCGAATCCTTTGCGGGTCGTTCCGGCCAAAGGCCGACGCCCGGGCGCGGGAGGCGGGCGGACGCTCCTTGCGGGGCGCTGCGCTTCGCTGTATGGTCCGCGCGTTCCGGAGGCCGCCATGCGCACAGCTCTTTCCGCGTTGTTCTGCCTGTTCTTCCACTTCGCCAGCCCCGCCCGGGCCGCCGAACCCTACAAGATCGCCATTCTGGAGTTCGACGCCGTCACGGCCGAAGCCCAGAAGGAGAACCTGGGACGGCTCACGGCCGAATTCCTGGTGACGGCCGCGGTCAACGCGGGCTCGTTCTCCGTGGTGGAGCGCGCGGCGCTCAAGAAGGTGCTCGACGAAATGCAGTTCGGCCAGAACTCCGACGCGCCCGGCAGCGTGGCCCAGGCCATCGGGGCCATGGTGGGCGCGCGCGGCGTGCTCACGGGCTCGGTGGCGCGCACGGGCGGCTCCGTGCGCCTGGACGCGCGGCTCATCGACGTGGCCTCTGGCAGCATCGTGGCCGCGCGCAGCGCCTACGCCAAGACCGACCTTCGCTCCCTGGCCACGGCGGCCGAACTGCTGGTGAGCCAACTGGCGGGCGATGTGGCCCGTCTGGCCGCGCCGCCCGCGCCGCCCGCGCCCGCGCCGGTCCCCCAGGCGGCTCCTGCAGCGGACCCCGGGCCTGCGCCTGCACCCGAGAAAGCGCAATAGCACTGCGTGCGTCGCATAAAAACACAATGATTTCATAATTTTGTAGGGCATGTTCAGGGGCGGCGACTCCGCCCTTGGACTGCCGAGCCACTGTAGCGGCACGCTTCAGGAATGCAGCATTGCATTTCTGATATGCAGGACGAGTCCGACAACGCGAAAAATGGGTTGCACTGCCCGGCGGAGTTGGGCTAGGGCTGTCCCGGAGCGGGTCGGCCCCGTGCATGTCGGCCCCCTGTCCGATCCCGGGCGCAGCGCCCGGACGCGTCTCCCCGGCCCCTCCGGGCCGACGCCCGCCTCAATCCTGCCCGAAACCGCGAGGAGTTCGACGGAATGCGCAAGTGGACGGTGCTGGTTGTCGTACTGACCATCTTCTCCCTGCTGTTGTCCCCCCACTTGGTTGGCGCGAAGTCCTCCCAGCCGGACAAGAAACAGGCGCGTTCCACGGAAAGCGCCTCCAAGGCCCCTGCCCACAAGTCTTCGTCCTCCTCCTCCAAGAAGTCCTCCAAGGAAGAAAAGAAATCCGCCTCGACCAAGGGCGAGGCCCGGAACGCCAAGGCCTCCGCGAAGCCCGCGCAGGAGCGCCGGACCGCCGCCAAGGAAGCCCCGGCCAAGGAAAAGTCCTCCAAGGAGGAACGCGGCTCCAAGGGGCGCAAGCGCGTCCTGCAGGCCGAGCCCGCCCCGGCCAAACCCGTCCTGCCCGACTCCTTCAAGGGCGAATTCGGCGTGGCCACCAAGGCCGCCATGGTGCAGGACATGGAGACCGGGCGCGTGCTCTTCGCCCAGGAGCCGGACGCGCCCATCCCGCCTGCGTCGCTCACCAAGGTGCTCACCCTCTATCTGGTCAACGAGCTTCTGCGCGACGGCTCGTTGAAGCTCGAACAGGCCATCCCCGTCAGCGAGGCCGCCAGCCACGCGGGCGGCTCCACCATGCGTCTGAAGACCGGCGAGATGGTGGCCCTGGACGACCTGGTGAAGGGCATCGCCATCGCCTCGGCCAACGACGGCTGCGTGGCCGTGGCCGAATACCTGGGCAAGGGCGACATGGCGCCCTTCGTGGAGGCCATGAACCGCAAGGCCAAGGAACTGGGCATGACCAATTCCCAGTTCTTCAACCCCAACGGCCTGCCCCACGACGACCAGGTGACCACCGCCCGCGACATGGTCACCCTGGCCAGCGCCTACCTCAAGCGCTTCCCCGAAAGCCTCACCATCCACTCCATGACCGAGTTCACCCGCAACAACCGCGTGCGCCACAACTCCAACACCCTGCTCGGCCGGGTGGAGGGCGTGGACGGCCTGAAGACCGGCTTCGTCTGCGCCTCGGGCTACAACATCGTGGTCACGGCCAAGCGCGGCGACACGCGCCTGGTGGCCGTGGTGCTCGGGGCCAGGAACCGCCGCGTGCGCGAGCGCGAAGCCACCCGGCTCATCGAGGAGGGCTTCAAGATCGTGGCCGCCGAGAAGGCCGCCTCGGGCAAGCAGATGGCCCAGGCCCACTAGACATCCCCAGCCCCCTCCTGTACCCCCCTCGCGTCCGGCCCAGGCCGGACGCCTGCGTTTGGGAGACCCCATGACACCCTTCACGAGCATCAACCCCGCCACGGGCCGCGAGGCCACCTCCTTCGAGGAGCACACCCCCGCCCAGGTGGAGTCCATCCTCGCCGACATGCGCAACGCCCAGCGCTGCTGGCGCAACTTCCGCCTGGACGAACGCGCCGATTGCCTGCGCCGCGTGGCCGGGAACCTTACGGAGCGCGCCCAGGACTACGCACGGCTCATCACCGCCGAGATGGGCAAGCCCATCGGCGAATCCCTGGCCGAAATCACCCGCTGCGCGGGCGTCCTGCGCTTCTACGCCGACCACGGCCCGGCCATGCTCGCCCCCGAGACCCCCGAGGGCGCTCCCCAGGGCGCGCGCATCGTGCACGAGCCCCTGGGCATCGTGCTGGCGGTGATGCCCTGGAACTTCCCCTTCTGGCAGGTGCTGCGCGCGGCGGCCCCTGCGCTCCTGGCGGGCAACGCCTTCCTGTGCAAGCACGCCCCCTCGGTGACGGGCTGCTCCCTGGCCCTGGAGGAGGCGCTTTCCGGCGTGGGCATGTCCGACGGGCTCTACCGCGCCCTGGTGGTGCGCGACGAGCGCGTGGCCGCCGTGGTGGAGGACCCGCGCGTGCGCGCCGTGAGCCTCACGGGTTCGCGCCGGGCGGGATCGGCCGTGGCCGAGGCCGCCGGACGGGCCGTGAAGAAGTGCGTGCTGGAGCTTGGCGGCTCCGACCCCTTCATCGTGCTGGCCGACGCAGACCTGGAACTGGCCGTGCACACCGCCGTGGGCGCGCGCTTCTACAACGCGGGGCAGACCTGCATCTCGGCCAAGCGCTTCCTGGTGGACCGAAAGGTGGTGCGGGAGTTCGAGGCGCGCCTGACGCGCTCGGTGGGGCTGCTCAAGATGGGCGACCCCCTGCGCCCCGAGACGCGCATCGGCCCTATGGCCCGGGCCGACCTGCGCGACGCCCTGGATCGCCAGGTGCAGGGCTCCCTGGCCCTGGGCGCGCGCATGATCCTGGAGGGCGGACCCGTGCCCGGGGAGGGCTTCTTCTACCGGCCTGCGGTGCTGGCCGGCGTGCGCCCGGGGATGCCGGTGTTCGAGGAGGAGGTCTTCGGTCCCGTGGCCAGCGTGACGAGCGTGGACGGCCCCGGCGAGGCCCTGCGCCTGGCCAACCAGACCCGCTACGGCCTGGGGGCCAGCGTCTGGACGCGCGACCTGGCCCTGGGGGCCAAGCTGGCCGACAACATCGAGGCCGGGAACGTGGCGGTGAACACGTTGCTCAAGAGCGACCCGCGCCTGCCCTTCGGCGGGGTGAAGGACTCGGGCTACGGCCGGGAGCTGGGGCGCGCGGGGCTCCTGGAGTTCGTCAACGCCAAGGTGCTGCGCCTGCCCCCGGGGGCGTGAGGGCGCGCCCCGGCGGGCCGGGGCGCGCAGGATCGGCGGATCAGTGCGTGGGCGCGGCCTTGGCGTCCTGGGCAGGCGTCTGCTCCAGCTTCTGGCGGAAGGCCTTCACCTGGTCCATGAGGTTCCAGTTGGTGATCATCTCCAGCCAGTCGTCGTAGGAGAGGGCGTGCTGGTCCAGGTAGCTCTCGTGGCCCTTGAGCCACAGCCCGAACATGTGCTGCTCGATCTTGAAGGCCCTGGAGTCCAGCCCCTTGAGCACCACGCCCTGGCCGTACTTGGTCCCGTCGTAGAGGGTGCAGACGAAGGCCCCGACGCTGGTGCAGGAGCCCTCGTAGGTCAGTTCCTTGCCGTTGGCCTCCTCCAGCAGGGGGGCCAGGTCCGGGTGCTTGGCGCGGCAGTCTTCCAGCACGGCCTCGGGCAGTTCCAGCCAGGTCTTCCCGTCGCGCTCGGCGGCGTGGTAGAAGCGCGCCCAGTGTTCCAGGATGAACACGCGCATGATGTCCTTGATCAGGGTTTCTTGCTGGTCGATCATCAGGCTTGGCTCCTTAAGGGTTCATGGGGCGTGGCAGCGCACGAAGTGGCCCGGCCGGGCCTCGCGCCAGGGGGGCGGCGTCTCGGCGCAGGCCTCGCGCGCGTCTGCGCAGCGCGGCGCGTGGGGACAGCCCTCCCCGGGGGCAGCGGGCTGCTCGTCGTGCCGGACGGCGGCGTGCTCCGGGCGCGCCCGGCCGTGGGGATCGGGCACGGCGTCCAGGAGCAGGCGTGTATACGGGTGAAGCGGCGCGGCGTAAAGGGCCGCCGCAGGGGCCAGCTCCACCAGGCGTCCCCGACGCATCACGGCCACTCGGTCCGAGAGGTGGCTCACCACGGCCAGATCGTGGGAGATGAAAAGGTAGGTGAGCCCCAGGCGCTGCTTGAGGTCCTCCAGGATGTTGATCACCTGGGCCTGGATGGACACGTCCAGGGCCGAGACCGGCTCGTCGAGCACCACCAGCCGGGGGTTCAGGGCCAGGGCGCGGGCGATGGCCACCCGCTGGCGCTGCCCGCCCGAGAACTGGTGCGGGTAGTTCACCGTCTGGGAGGGCGAGAGCCCCACCATGGCGAACAGTTCGGCCACGCGCTCCCGGCGCGAGGCCTTGTCCCCCACGCCCCGGGCCTCCAGGCCCTCGGCCACGGAGCGGCCCACGCTCATGCGCGGGTCCAGGGAGGAGACGGGGTCCTGGAAGACCATCTGGACGATCTCGGGCATCTCGTCCTGGAGCGCGAGGTCCGCGTCCAGGTCGCGCCCCTCCAGGAGCACCGAGCCCGACGTGGGCAGGACGAGCCCCGTGGCCAGGCGCGCCAGGGTGGACTTGCCGCAGCCGGATTCGCCCACCAGGCCCACGGTCTCGCCCGGGGCCACGCAGAGGTCCACGCCGTCCACGGCGCGCACCAGGCCGACGCGGCCCAGCAGGCCCCGGCGCACGCGGTAGGCCTTGCGCACGTCGCGGAACTCCAGGCAGGGCGTCACGGGCGCGCCTCCGGGGCGTGGAGCCAGCAGCGCACGGCGCGGCCCGGTTCGGGGGCGAAGGCGGGCGGGGCCTCCCGGCGGCAGGGCTCGAAGGCGCTGGGGCAGCGCGGGTGGAAGTGGCAGCCCGGGGGCAGGCTGTGGATGGGCGGCACGGCCCCGGCCACGGGGGTGAGCCGGTGGCGCTCGCCCAACCGGGGCAGGGAGGCCAGGAGCCCTTGCGAATAGGGATGGAGCGGGCGCTCGAAGAGGGCCTCCACGGAGGAGAGCTCCACCAGCCTGCCCGCGTACATCACCCCGGCGCGGGCGCAGGTGCGGGCCACCACGCCCAGGTTGTGGCTGATGAGCAGCATGGAGAGTCCGCGCTCCCGGGCCAGGGAGGCCAGAAGTTCCAGGATCTGTTTCTGGATGGTCACGTCCAGGGCCGTGGTGGGCTCGTCGGCGATGAGAAGCCGTGGCTCGCAGGCCAGGGCCATGGCGATCATCACCCGCTGGCGCATGCCGCCCGAGAGTTCGTGGGGGTAGGCCCGCAGCACGCGCCCGGGGTCGGGCAGGCCCACCTGGGCGAAGAGTTCCGCCGCGCGCGCCAGGGCGCGGGCCTTGTCCAGGCCCTTGTGGAGCATGAGCGGCTCTGCCGTCTGGAAGCCCACGCGCATCACGGGGTTGAGCGATGTCATGGGCTCCTGGAACACCATGCCGATGCCCGCTCCGCGCACGCCGCGCAGCGGCTCTGGGTCCAGGGTGAGCAGGTCGCGCCCCTCGAAGAGGATGCGCCCTCCCGTGACGCGCCCGGGAGGCGGCACGAGCCCCAGCACCGCCAGGGAGAGCACGGTCTTGCCGCAGCCCGATTCGCCCACCAGGCCCAGGGATTCGCCCTTTTCCAGGGCGAAGCTCACGGAGTCCACGGCCGGGGCCGGGCCGAGGGGGGTGTCGAAGGCCACGCCGAGGCCGTCGAGGGCGAGCAGGGGGTGCATGTTTTTTTCCTTGAGGGCCGGGCGTCCGGCCCGTAAACGTACGATTTTCGCCACGCGGTGGCAAGAAGGAGCATGGATGGCCTCACGGTATGCGGTGATCGGCGGCGGGCTGGCAGGGTGCGAGTGCGCCCTGGCCCTGGCGCGCGCGGGCAAGGCGTCGACCCTCTTCGAGATGCGCCCCGGGCGCATGACACCCGCCCATTCCGGCGCGGGCCTGGGGGAGCTGGTGTGTTCCAACTCGCTGCGCTCCGACGACCCCGAGAGCGCGGTGGGGCTGCTCAAACGCGAGATGGAGCGCCTGGGCAGCGCCGTGCTGGAGGCCGCCCGCGCCGTGAGCGTGCCCGCGGGCAAGGCCCTGGCCGTGGACCGGGAGCTCTTCACGGCACGGCTCACGGCCGCCGTGGAGGCCGAGCCCCTGGTGAGCGTTACGCGCCGCGAGGTGGAGAGCCTGGACGACCCCGCGCTGGCGGGCTTCGACCAGGTGGTGGTGGCCGCCGGTCCCCTGGCCTCCCGGGCGCTCTCGGAGAGCCTGGCCGCCGCCATCGGCGGCGAGAGCCTCTACTTCCACGACGCCATCGCGCCCATCGTCTTCGCCCACTCCATCGACCGGGAGAAGGTGTTCTCCCAGTCGCGCTGGGAGGAGGGCGAGGGCGACTACCTCAACTGCCCCATGGAGAAGGACGAATACACGGCCTTCCATCAGGCCCTGCTGGACGGCGAGCGCGTGGTGCCCCGGGAGTTCGAGAAGGAGCTGCACTTCGAGGGCTGCATGCCCGTGGAGGCCCTGGCCGACCGGGGCTTCAAGACCCTGGTGTTCGGCCCCATGAAGCCCGTGGGGCTCACCGACCCGCGCACCGGGCGCAGGCCCTACGCCGTGGTGCAGCTGCGCCCCGAGAACCGCGAGGCCACCTGCTACAATCTGGTGGGCTTCCAGACCAAGCTCAAGTACCCCGAGCAGGAGCGCGTCTTCCGCATGATCCCGGGGCTGGAGCGGGCCGAGTTCGCGCGGCTGGGCTCCATCCACCGAAACACCTACGTGGACGCGCCCCGGGTGCTCTCGCCCGGACTGGAGCTGCTGGCGCGCCCGGGAGTGTTCCTGGCCGGGCAGATCACCGGGGTGGAGGGCTATGTGGAGAGCGCGGCCTGCGGCCTGTGGCTGGGCCATCATCTGGCGCGCGAGCTGTCGCTGCCGCCCGAGGAGACGTGTCTGGGGGCGCTTTTGGCCCACCTGCGCCGCCCCGTGAAGAAGTTCCAGCCCTCCAACGTGAACTACGGGCTCACCCCGGAGCTGACCGAGCGCGCCAGGAAGGACTCGCGCAAGGCCCTCTACGCCAAGCGCGCCCGGGAGGCCTGGGAGGCGTGGGAGCAGGCGGCGGGGTGAGGGCCTGCCTCCCCTCCCCGCATTGACAACACGCCGGGATTCAGGGCACACATTCGGGCGACAACCCGAGGCGTGTGATCCCTGCTTCCGGCGTGGGCCGGACACCTTGCCCGCGGAGCGCCCTGCATGCTCGTTCCTCCGTACTGGCCCCTACGTTCCCATTTGCGGGTCCACGCTCTGGTCTCCACGCTGCTTCCCTGCCTGCTCATGGCGGGTTTTCTCTCCTACTACCTCTCCCAGCGCCTGCACGAGCGCTACGCCGCCGAGATGCTGCTCACCCTCAAGCTGCAGCGCCATTTCGTGGACAGCTGGCTGTCCGACCGCCAGCGGGACGTGATCCGGCTGGCCGAGCAGCCCGAACTCAAGGATCTGTCTCCCGCCCAGGCCGAAGGCGACTTCCGCCGCTTCATGGCCGTGATGCCCGAGTTCCGGGGCCTGGTGTACGTGGACGCCCAGGGGCTGACCGTGCTGGACACCGTGGCCAAGCCCGGCCTCTACCTGGGCGATCGCATGTACTTCAAGGAAGGCCGCCAGGGACGCCCCTACATCACGGACCTCATCGTGGGCCGGGCCACGGGCGCGCGGCTGATCATCTTCTCCGCCCCCGTCCGCGGCCCCGGCGGCGAGTTCCGGGGCATCGTCTTCGCGCCCATCTCTCCGGACGTGATCGTCCAGGCCGTGGGCGGCGCGCGGCTGGACTACGAAGGCCAGACCTTCCTGCTGGACCGCGTGGGGGCCGTGGTGGCGGGCGACGAACAGCTCGTGCCCAACCCCGGCGCCACGCAGCCCTCCATGGAGGGCGCCCAGGGCGAGGCGCACGAGTTCACCTACCTGCGCCGGGACGGCACGGCCATGATGGCCATGGCCCTGCCCCTCTCCGTGCCCGGCTGGAGGCTGGTGGCGGCCACGCCCAGGCAGGCCCTCCGGGACGCCGTGCGCCCCGTGGTGGGGGTGGTGTTCGCGGCCGGATTCGTGTCGTTCGGAGTGCTCCTGCCGCTGGTGCTGGGCTTCGCCCGCCGCATCGGCGCGGTGGTGGAGCCGCTGGCCGGCCATGCCTCCCAGCTGGCCCAGGGCCGCTACGACCTGCCCCTTCCCGCGATGCCCACGGGGCGCGTCCCCCGCGAGCTGGACGTGCTGGCCCGGGCCTACGAGGTCATGCGCGAAAAGATCGTCCTGGACGTGAACACCCTGGAAACCATGGCTCTCACCGACGCCCTCACGGGGCTGCCCAACCGCCGCTACCTGATGGAAGAAGGGCCGCGCCTCGTGGAGCTCTGCTCGCGCACCCGCCTGTCCTGCGCCTGCCTGCTCCTGGACGTTGACAACTTCAAGACCGTCAACGACCTCCACGGCCACGCCAAGGGCGACCTCGTGCTGGCCGGCGTGGCCTCCGTGCTGCGTCGCACGGCGCGCGGGGCCGACATCCTGGGCCGCCTGGGCGGGGAGGAGTTTTTGCTGCTGTGCGCCGACACCACCCGGGAGGACGCGCTCATCCTGGCCCAGCGCGTGCGAGAGGCCGTCAAGGACGCGCGCATCGCTCCCCTGAATGCGGGCGGCGTCACCGTGAGCGTGGGCGTGGCCACCGTGCGCACCTTCATCCAGCCCTCGGGCGTGCTCTTCGACCGCCTCCTGGTGGCAGCCGACACGGCCATGTACCAGGCCAAGGCCGCCGGACGCGACCAGGTGGCGGTCTCCCAGTGCGACCCCGACGCGTCCGCCTGCGCGCCCGACACCCCGTAACAGCGCGCCGTGCACTACGAAGGGACCATCATCCGCCCGCCCAGCGAGGCCGACAGCATCCTGCTCCAGGTGAGCGCGGGCTGCTCGCGCAACGCCTGCGCCTTCTGCGGGGCCTATGTGGGCCAGCGCTTTGCCGTGATCCCCGAAGAGCGCGTCTTCGAGGACATCGACTGGGCCGCCGCCCGCCTGGGCGGCAACCGCAGGCTCTTCCTGTGCGGCGGCGACGCCCTCACCCTGCCCATGGAGCGCCTGGAGCGCGTGCTTGCGCGCGTGCGCGAGCGCCTGCCACGCGTAGGGCGCGTCGGTGCCTACGCCAGCGCCCTGGGCCTGGAGGGCAAATCCCGGGACCACCTGGCCCGGCTGGCCTCCCTGGGCCTGGACACCGTGTACATGGGCCTGGAATCGGGCGACGACGCGGTGCTCGAGGCCATGAACAAGGGCTCCGCCGTGGGGGAAATCCTCTCGGCCGGGCGCATGGTCATGGAGGCGGGGCTGCGGCTCTCGGTCACTGTGATCACGGGGCTGGGCGGCCTGGAGGGCTCCGAGCGCCATGCGAGGCTCACGGGGGAGGCCCTGGCCGCGCTCTCGCCCCACCACGCGGCGGCGCTCACGCTCATTCCCGTGCCGGGAACGCCCCTGTGGCGGCGCATCCGGGAGGGGCGCTTCGTCCTGCCCGAGGGGCCGGACATGGTGCGCGAGCTGCGCGCCCTGCTGGAGCACGCCCGCATGGAGCGCGGCCTCTTCCTGGCCGATCACGCCTCCAACCACGTCCCCCTGCGCCTGCGCATGCCCAGGGACCGCGAGGCAGGGCTCGCGCTCCTGGACGAGGCCCTTGCGGGGCGGCGCGGCCTCAAGCCCGAGAGCGCCCGCAGGCTCTGAGAAGGTCCCTCCCGCAGAAAAAATGAGGGATATCCTCTCTTTTCAACGCCATCGCGTTGGTTTAGCGTCTCCCGGAGCCGTGCGAGCCGGGGCGTCCCCCCGGCGACACTCCATCAGCCCCCGGGGCGCAACGAGACGCCGCATGAACCGAACCCTCCTGGACGATCTCGATCCGCACGGCGAGTCCCTGGCCGTGGACCAGGAGCAGTCCCTGCTGCTCGCTCCGGGGCACCCGGCCGTGCTCCAGTCGCGCCAGGGCGACCCGGGCTGCCGGGTGGTGGTGCTGGGTGTGAAGCCCGGCGAGTTCCTCATGGTCAAGACGCCGCCTTCGGCCCTGGCCAAGAACGGCCTGGCCGAGGGCCAGCCTGTGCGCCTGTGCCTGGAGAACGAGGGCGTGGTCTGCCAGTGCGAGGCCACGGTGCTCGCGGCCCTGCGCCAGCCCCTGCCCGTGCTCTTCCTGGGCTGGCCCGCCAGCTTCCATGCCCGCAGCCTGCGCCGCCATCCGCGCGTGAAGTGCCTGATCCCCGCCCAGGTGGAGATCGCGGGGGCGCGCTTCGCTGCCCACGTGCGCGACATGAGCCTGGGCGGCTGCCGCGTCACCGCCGACCTGAGCCTGGCCCCGCGCGCCGGGGAACTCAAGCCCGGAGACCTCTGCGAAGTGCGTCTGGTGATGAACGGGCCGGGCATGGACCGCCTGGCCGGACAGGTCTGCGCCCGGACCCTCGCGGGAGGCGAACTCGCCATGGGGCTGGCCTTTCCCCCGGGGGACCTGACCCGCGCCCGGGTGGAGCGCTTCGTGGAACGCCTCCTGACAGTGGAGGAGATGCGCCGCAGGACAACGCCCGGCGGCAACGGCAACGGGCGCGGACCCCAGGCCCTGGCGGCGCCCGAATCCGTCCTGGCCGACGCCACGGCCTGCGTGCACGACGCCCGCAAGATCGAGCTCAAGGCCTTGAGCGCCCTGGACATCCAGTTCACGGGCAACCATCTCTACGAGCAGTCGCTCATCCTGGGCGTGGACGGCTCCCAGGCGCTCATCGCCGAGATGCCCGTGGCCTGCGGCCTGAAAAGCTGCCCCAAACCCGGCATGGGCCTGCGCGGCCGCTTCCAGGAACACGGCTCCTACTACGGCTTCATGACCTTCGTGACCAAGTTCGTCACCAAGCCCCGCCCTCTGGTCTTCCTGGCCTACCCCAAGAAGATCGAGACCCTCATGCGCCGCAAGCACCCCCGCGTGGAGTGCCAGATCCCCACCAGCGTGGCCAACGAGCACTTCCGGGCCCATGGCTTCGTGGTGGACGTGAGCGCGGGCGGCTGCCGCGTGCTGGCCAACCTGGAGGCCGGGGAGCCCATCGTGAACGTGATGACCGGCGACGTGGTGGAACTCTCCCTGCCCCTGGGCGGGCCGGTCTGCGAGACGCTGCGCGCCAAGGTGAAGTCGTTCCAGTTCGCGGGCGGCCCCGTCACCCTTGGCCTGGTGTTCATGCCGGAGCGCGCCCAGGTGGCCCGGCTGGACGGCTTCGTGTCCCGTCTGGAGGCCGCTTCGCGCTAGTGTTGCGCTTTACTTCCGCCCCGCGCTCGGACACAACCGGGGCATGACCCCGACCCCCGACGCCCTTGCGCCCCCCGCAGCCCGGCAGCGGAGGCTGACCGCCTCCGTCCTGGCCGCGCTCCTGCTGGCCTGTCTGTGCTGGCAGGCCCCCGCCGCGTCCGCCGCCGAGCACCAGCCCGGCGACCGCGACTTCCGCCTTCCCCCGGGGACCACCCCGGCCCAGACCGCCGCCTGGATCAGGCAGGCCAGCGCCCGCCACGGCCTGGACCCCGCCCTGGTGCGCGCCGTCATGGAGATCGAGTCCGGCGGAGACCCCCAGGCCGTCTCGCCCAAGGGCGCGCAGGGACTCATGCAGATCATGCCCGGCACGGCGCGGGAGCTGGCCATGACCGACCCCTTCGACCCCCAGGAGAGCATCGACGCGGGCAGCCGCTACCTCAAGGCCCAGCTCGCGGCCTTCGGGGGCGACGTGCGCCTGGCCCTGGCCGCCTACAGCGCCGGTCCCGAGGCCGTGCGCAAGTACGGCGGCGTGCCGCCCTTCCCCGAGACGCAGCGCTACGTGGGCCTGGTGGCGGACCGCTACATCCGCCTGAAGACAGGGGGCAGCCTGGAGGTCTTCGTGAAGAAAGCCATGGAGGGGCAGGCCCCGGGAGCGGGCTCAGGAGCGGCCGCGAAGAAGCCCCAGCCGGATCAGCCGCGTGAACTTCGTCCTTGGGGGCCGGGAATGGGCGCGAATGAGCCATGAGCGATCCAATCGAGTGCTCGTTTACACCATTCGGCGGATATGTCGGGTTACGCTTGAGAGCGTTGCTCAGATACAGCTGTCTTTGGGCGGTTGCGAAGCCGGTGGTACGCAACACCGCCGTTCTGACGGCGGCGTACTATGCAGGAGATGAACATGGATGGTGTTCCATCCGTAGGAAGCAACGTTAGAAAGGCGCTTTGTGCTCTACGAGTGGAAGCATCGGAATCCAGTGAGCCCATCACGCTGGTCAGTACTTGTCCTAACAGAGTATTCTTCTACACGTTCTCGGCTGAAATACCGTCCGAATGGGATGCATGAAATGATGGACATCCATGCTGCAGCAATGATGGCTACGTGACGCATATGCGGAAAACGTCCGCCGTTGGGTATAAGGCACTTGAGCGTATAGGCGATAACTTCCAGTAGTATTATGTACAAGGCGCAGACGAACAGCGTGGATGAAAGGATAAAGCTCCTTCTGGCTATGTGCGCCATTAGGATACGGGCGGCATTCTGTCGAACGCCGTCCACATAGATTGAAACCCTCTTGTCGTTCGTGTCAAAAGCCTGGTCGATCCGTTTTTTAAAAGCAGCCATGGTGTCTGCATTCTTGGTGTGCAGGATGACGGCGGCAATATACTGGGTCAGTGTTATCGACTCTGTATGTCTCAGGTGGGAATTCAGTATGTTTCGCAATGCGACGTATGCTTTGTTGTCGAGAGGGATGCGGTTGTCGAGGAACCATTGGCGAGCGCCGTCACGCAGATCGAAGAGTTTGTCGCGCGTGTCGTCTAGTACGCTCTTGCACCAGATGTATTCCCAAAATAGCATGAATAGTAATATATTAATTCCAAGCGCAAGCGTTTCCATGTCAGTCCTCCGGTGTCTCCCCCGTTTCGGTAAGCCCACTCGATGTTCTGTCAGGATCTTGGGCTTCAAGCTGCTTTTGAAGCTTGCTTTTCGCGGCGATGGCTCTCTTCTTGCCTTTGCGTTCAATGGCGTACGCTGCCCCCATGCAGACAGTCATGCCCCACCCGGAAACAGTCCCCAAATGGAGAGCATCGACTACCCTCGCAAGGGCGGCGATGCCGTCCGGATTGGCCTGCACTATTCGCTCGAGTCCGGACATGACGAGATAAATGCACAAGGCGACTGTAGCGCACCGTATCGCAAGCTGGACAGTGCTCCACTTCTGTGAAGCCGATATGGCCTCAGCGCCCCAGGAGGTCGACGCACGGTTTCTTTCCCGTTTATCACCAGAACCTGATCCCCTCGATTCGCTCGGTGGCTTGGGAGCCTTTGATTGAGTTTTTACCATATCGAGGAGATTTGGTACATTCATATTTTACTGCCGACAATAAAAATCCCCTTTGCAGGCTTAGATGTCGTTTATTGGATATAGTCTTCAGCCGTTGCGTCCAAACCCTCCAAAGCCTCGGCGATCTCCTCCTGGATGGCCAGGGCCGCCGCGCGCGGGTCGTCCGCGCGGGTGATGGGGCGTCCCACCACGAGATAGTTCGAGCCGCCCGCTATGGCACGGCCGGGAGTCATGATCCGGTGCTGGTCGTCCTTGGTCCCGAGACCGGCCGGGCGGATGCCCGGGGTGACGATCGCGAAGCCCTCGCCGTAGGCGCGGCGGATGAGCCCCGCCTCGCGGGCCGAGGCCACGACGCCCCCGCAGCCCGCCGCCAGGGCCAGCCCGGCGCGGGCGAGCACCAGGTCCTCGATGCTGCCGGGGTAGCCCAGCTCTGCGCGCTCGGTCTCGCCGTAGCTGGTCATCACGGTGACGCCCAGCACCAGGGTGTCCGCGTCCGCCGCTCCGGCCACGGCCGCGCGGCAAACGCTGGAGACGTGGGAGTGGATGGTGGCCATGTGCACGCCGCGTTTGGCCGCCTCGCGCATGGCCAGGTGGGTGGTCTGGGGGATGTCCAGGAACTTGAGGTCCAGCATGAGGCGGTGGCCCATGCCCATGAGCCGCTCCACCAGGGGGAAACCCTCGGCCAGGAAGAGCTGCAGACCCACTTTGTAGTGACAGGCCGCGTCGCCCAGGGTCCGGGCGATGGCCAGGGCGTCGGCGGCGTTGTCCACGTCCAGGGCCACGATGAGCCGCTCGGCGGCGGGGGGGGAGGGGCGCATCAGGCAAACCCCAGCAGGCGGGCGAAAGCGCGGCCCGCGCCCTGGTGCAGACCCCGGTCCCAGAGCAGGTTCTGCACGCTCCACCAGTCTTCGGGCAGGCCCAGGGAGCGCGCGCGCTCCACCAGGAGCGAGAGGGCCGTCCAGTCCGGCGCGTCGGAGGCGGCCAGGGCCAGCGCATGGGCGCGCACGCGTTCCATGAGGGCCTCGCGCTCGCGGGGGGCGCCGGAGCATTGTCCAAGAAAGAGCTTCAGAAGCTCCAGGCGCCTGCCCTCGAGCTCCAGGCCGTTGAGCCAGGCCCAGGCAAGGTGCGCCCACTGTCCGGCCCAGAGCGGGGCAAGGGTCATGGTGGTCTGGGCCTCCTGGAGTTCCGTGACGAGGTTGGCCCCAACGGCCATGGCGGCCTTCCCGGCATCCCAGGCCCGGTCGGCGGCGCGGCGCGCGAAGGCGTCGGCCAGGGCCTGGCGCTTGTTCACGGGCAACGCGCGCGGGACGAAAGATTCCTCGCCGCCCGCGTGGGTCACCGTGACGGGCAGCGCCAGGGGGTCCCGTGCCGGGTCCGGGTCCGGGGGCGGTGGTGTCCAGCGGTAGGAGGCCTGATCCGGGGCGGGCTCCAGGTTCCAGGCGATGGAAACCTTGCCCGCGTCGGGCCTGGCGGGGGAGACGGTGACGGCCACGCCGGGCCAGGAGACGGTGGCGGACGCGCCGGGCGCGGGCAGCCGGTCCTCGGCCCAGAGGGTCCACAGGGCCTGGGCCGTGAGCGAGGCCGGGGTTTCGCGCCGGGGCAGGGCGCTGGCGCGCAGCACGCCCGCGCCGTCGCCGTACTCGGGCAGGTTGGAGGGGGCCTGACGCAGGGCCTCTGCGAAGGAGGCCTCCAGGTCCGGGCCGCCGGTGCGGCGCATGAGTTCCAGGGCGCGCAGGGCGTAGGTCATGGCGTTGACGGGCTCGATGCGCGAGATTTCGTCGAAGAACCAGGCGCAGCTGGCCAGGGAGGCCAGGCCCCACTGCTGCATGGCCAGGAGCTTCCAGGCCGCGTCCTGCTCCGGAGCGGGAAGGCGCTCCAGGAAATGCTCCCGCGCGAAGGCTTCGGGGGCCGCAAGGCCGGAGAGCACCCTGCCGTAGCGGGTGAGGGCCTCGCGGGGGTCCTTGAAGCAGAGCGCGCCGCGCTGGAAGAAGTGCTGGTCGACGGCGTCCTTGGCGTCCTGGAGGGCCCTGCGCAGGGGGCCGCGCCACGTCTGCCGCCAGCCGGGGTGGCCGCCGTCGGTGCAGCCGCAGTCGGAGCGCCAGCGCTCCACGCCGTGGGCGCAGCTCCAGGAGGAGGGCTCGTGCAGCTCCACGCGCCGCGTGGGCGGGTTGGCGGCCAGGAAGGCGGCGAAGTTTGTCAGGCGCGGACCGCCGCGTCCCTGCCGGGCCTGGTCCAGCACGTAGGCCAGGGCCATCTCACCGAAGGTGAAGTGGTGGCCGTATGTCTCGCCGTCGGTGGCCAGGGCCGTGAGTCCGGGACCAGAAGCCCCGGCGAGCCTGCGCCAGAAGTCGCCGCCGTCGGCCAGGAGGCGCTCGAAGGCCACGGCCTGGGAGAGGGGGCCGTCGTAGAAGAAGACGCTGAGGGAGCGCCCCGAGGGCAGGCGCACCAGGTAGGGTCTGCGGATGTCCAGGGAGCCCTGGTCCACGGGGGTGAGCGCCCCGTCCTCCAGGGGGCCCACGGCGCGGGCCTGCCGCGGGGCCAGCACGGTGAAGGCGATGCCAGCGCGGGCCAGGGCCTCAAGGGAGGCGGTGTCCACGGCGGCCTCGGCCAGCCACATGCCCTCGGGGGCGCGGCCGAAGCGGGCGGTGAAGTCGTCCACGGCCCAGGCCACTTCGAGCTCCTTGTCCAACTGGGAGGCCAGGGGGAGGATCTGGTGGTGGTAGACCTGGGCCATGGCGTTGCCGTGTCCCAGACGCCTGGCGCTGGCGCGGTCGGCCTGGACCATGAGCCGCAGGGTGTCGGGGTCGGCCTGGGCCATCCAGTGGAGCAGGGTGGGGCCTGCGTTGAAGCTCATCCACTCGTAGCAGTTCATCACCTCGGTGATGCGGCCCGAGCCGTCGAGGCGTCGGGCGCGGGCCAGGGGCGCGTAGGACTCGCGTGTGATGCGCTGGTTCCAGTTGAGCCAGGGCGCGGCGCTGCCTTCGGGGAGGATGGTCCCGAGCCAGGGGTCTTCGCGGGGCGGCTGGTAGAAGTGGCCGTGGATGCACAGGAAGTTGTCGTCCACCGTGAGGACCTCTCTCCATCGTGCGGAGTTGTTGAGCTTTCCAAAGAGGATGCCCGGCAGGGCGGGGCCGCAGACGGGCCAGTTCTGGGTAGCAGTTGAGGCGTCGGGCTCACAAGGCATTTCTTGGAGGGCTCAGCCGGGCGTGGCGCGCTGTTTCCGACGCGCGGCGACGGCTTGCGGCAGGGCCAAAGCGGACTTGTCCCGCTCAGGAACTGACGCTATGAGAGGAGCGATCTGTTTGACTGGTTTTTGATCAATCGTTGCACTCGCCCTGGAGAAACCAAATCATGTTCAATTCGGAGACCGTTCGTTCCCTCGTGCTGGCATTCTGCGTTCTTGTCTGCGGATGCGGCCCCGAAAGAAGGATCGAGGACGGCGACTACCTGGACAACACGGAGAGGATGGTTGTGCGGATCAAGAGCGGAAAAGGCATCATCGTGAGCAGCGACGAATTCAATTACAATGGGAAAATGGAGACGGTGGCCGGGGCTCTCTACGCCTATACGGGCGACAAGGAGGTGGTGCGCCTGTTCCACCAGGGCAGGGGCGTGCTGCGCGGGACGATCAACGGCAAGAACGTCTACCTGAAGAAGATGGAGCGCTGAACGCTCAACTGAGCAGGCGTCGCCAGGGCTTGCCCATGGCCCGGTGCAGGGCCACGGCCAGGTCGTCGTACTCCACGGGCTTGGGGAGGTAGTCGTCCATGCCTTCGGCCAGGAAGCGCTCGCGGTCTCCGGGCAGGGCGTGGGCGGTGAGGGCGATGATGGGGATGCGGGCCTTCTCGCCCAGGGCCGGGGCGCGCCGGATGGTCCGCGTGGCCGTGAGGCCGTCCATGCCGGGCATCTGGATGTCCATGATCAGGCAGTCGAAGTCATCCTGGGCCAGGGCTTTCAGGGCCTCCTCGCCGTTCTCCACGATGGTGGCCCGGTAGCCGAGGCTTTCGAGCATGTCCATGGTCATCACGGTGTTCACGGGGTCGTCTTCTGCCAGGAGCACGCGTCCGCCGGGTCTGGGCTGGACCGGGTGGGCGGGGGCTGGCAACGGAGGCTCGGCTCCCCGGGGGGCGGGGGAGACGGGCATGGTGAAACTCACGGTGCAGCCCTCGCCGGGCAGCGAGTCGATCTCCAGGGAGCCCTCCCACAGGCGGACCAGCCGCCGGACGATGGCCAGCCCCAGTCCCGCGCCCTGGTAGCGCCGCGTGTGGGAGCCGTCGGCCTGGGTGAAGGGCTCGAAGACCCGGGCCAGCTTGGCCGGATCGATGCCCACGCCCGTGTCCTCCACCGAGAAGAGCAGCCGGGAGACGCCTTTGCGGTCGCGCCCCACGGCGTCGACGCGCAGGGTCACGGACCCGGACGGGGTGAACTTCACGGCGTTGCCAGCCAGGTTGAAGAGGGCCTGGCGCAGCCTGCCGCCGTCGCCCAGGAGGGTGCGGGGGATGGCGGGGTCGGCCTCCACGGCCAGGACGACCCCCTTGGCCTGGGCCTGGCGCACGTAGAGTTGGGCCACCTCGCGCAGGATGTCCACGGCGCTGAAAGGCTCCAGGCGGCACTGGCGGCTGCCGGACTCCAGGCTGGAGAGGTCCAGGATGTCGCCCAGGAGCGTGAGCAGGGAGCGCCCGCAGTCCAGGGCGTTGCGCACCCAGTCGTCGCGGCGCTGGTCCAGGCCGGATTTCTCCAGGAGCTGGAGCATGCCCAGCACGCCGTTGAGGGGCGTGCGGATCTCGTGGCTCACGTTGGCCAGGAATTCGCTCTTGGCGCGGCTGGCCTCCTCGGCTGCCTCCTTGGCGGCGATGAGTTCGGCGCGGGCGCGGCGCTCTTCCGTGACGTCGATGACCACGAAGAGGGCCACGCGCTCGCCCTTGGGGTCTTCGGTGACCAGGGCGTCCAGGATGGCCTGGCGCGGCGGTCCCGAGGCCGGGCGCAGCTGCGCCGGGGCGCGGCGCAGGGGTTCGCCCTCCCAGAGGCGTTGCAGCAGGTCCGGATCCACGTCCAGGACTTCCGAGAGCGGCGCGTTGAGCAGGTGTTCGCGGCCCAGGCCCGTGCGGTCGATGAAGGCCAGGTTCACGTCGCAGAACCAGCCCCGGCGAGAGGCGGTGAACATCATTGCGGGCGCGGCCTCGAACATCTGGCGATACCAGGTGCGCGAAAGGCGCACGAGGCGCTCGCGCTCGTCCAGCGAGGCCATCACCGCGCCGATGGAGCGCGCCAGGGATTCGAACTCCCGAATGCCCCGGTAGGAGGGCCGCCTGCCGTGGAAAAGGTCCCCCGCGATGAGGCGCACCGGCCGCGAGACGACGCCGTGGGAGAACAGCAGGAACGCCGCCAGGGCCAGCACCAGCAGGCCGCCCGCGCCCAGGTAGAGGTCGCGCACGGCCACGGCCAGGCGGGGGAAGTCGGCGTCCTTGCGGGCCAGGAGCACGCTCAGGTTCCACAGAGGGAATTCGTTGCGCAGCACGTGGTAGCGTTCTTGCCCCACCGGGACGTCTTCCACGCCCCCCGGGGCCTTGGCGGCCTCCAGCAGGGGGGCGGGATCGGCGATGCCCTCCTGGAGCAGCGTTTGTCCCTGTGGCCCCACGACCACGCAGGTGATGGCGTTGGCCCGCACGGACCGCTCCAGGGCGGCCAGGGCGCGGCCCCTGGCGGCGCGTTCCTCGGCGGGGTCGGCCATGCGTCCGCTGGCGGCCAGCTGGTCGTAGGCTGCGTCGAGGATGGCGCTGGTCTCGCGGGCGTAGCTTTGCAGGTCGTGATCGGCGTGTTCCCGGGCGAAGCGGGAGATGGCCCCCAGCACGAAGAGAGCCAGGCAGCCCCCCAGCAGGAGCACGGCCAGGGTCACGGGCAGGGCGAGGCGGAAGGAGAGGCGGTCGAGCACGGGCTACCTCGCCACCTGGGGCCTTGCGGTGCGCATCTGTTCGGGCCAGACGATCTCCTCGCGGCCCTTGCGCCACTGCACGGTGAGGGGGAACTGGCGCATCTGGCGTCCCGAGGGGTCCACGCCGTAGCGGCCCACGATGGTCACCACGTCCAGGGAGGCCAGGGCCTGGCGGAGTTTGTCGCGGTCGAGCGATCCGGCCTTGGCGGCGGCAGCGGCCAGCACCTGGCACCCGGCGTAGGCCGAGGCGGCCAGGTAGCCGGGGTTGCGGCCGTGGGCGGCGTGGAAGTCTCGCAGGAAGTCCACGCCGCCGGGGTAGGCCCGGGCGGCGAACGGGGCCCAGGGCAGCGCGGTGTAGACATCCTCGGCGGCGCCCGCCAGGGCGGTAAGGGGCTCCTCGAAAAGGCTCGACGACACGTAGAGCGCCCGGGGCTTCCAGCGCATGGCCTTGAGGGCGCGCAGGGCCGCCGCGCAGCCGCGCGGACTGCCCCAGAGCAGGAGCGCGCCGGGCTGGGTCTTCTGGGCGGCCTCCAGGGCGCGGGCGGCCTGGTCGAGCGGCACGGAGTCCTTGAAGGTCACGCGCAGGCCGTAGCGTCCGGCCAGCTTGGCCACGTTGCCGGAGACGTTGCGGTCGTAGGGGTGGTCCACGCTCACGGAGGCCGCCGTCTCCAGGCCCTCCCGGGCGGCGATCTCGAAGAAGCCGCCGGCCCACTCGGAGAGGGGCGTCAGCAGCCCGAAGGCGAAGCCGCCGCCACCCTCCCAGAGGCTGTCGGTGGCCGGGGCCGGGAAGACGCAGGGGGTCTTGGCCCGCACGAGCTCGGGCAGCACGGCCAGGCCGGCCACGCGTTCGGGCGGGCCGAGCAGGAGCGGGGTCTCGCGGGCCAGTTCGCGGTAGGCCTGGGCGGTCTGTTCGGGGTCGGAGCGGTCGTCGCGCCAGAGGAGTTCCACGCGCCGTCCCAGGATGCCGCCCTGGCGGTTGGCTTCCTCGATCCACAGGCGCACTCCCTCTGCAAAGGCGCTGGAGGTCCCGGCGGCCGGACCGCTCAGGCTGAGCGCCGCGCCCAGCAGCACGGGCGGCTCGGCCGGCGATGCGCCAAGGGCGGCGGGGTTGAGGCCCAGGAGGGCGGCAAGAAGGATGTGGATGATGCTTCGCACGGATTGGCTTCCATGAATGAGACTTCAATCATGGCTTAGCCCGATTCGAGGAAAATGAACAGGGGGGATTTCCTTTTTCCCCCTGCGCGGGGCGGCTAGCGGGAGAAGAGCCAGACGCGCACGGCCAGGCGCTCCAGGACCAGGGCGGGGTTGGCCATGTTGATCAGGGCCTCCTGGGCGGCCTCCAGCAGCAGGTCCAGGGCGCGCAGGCCCTCGATCCCCAGGCGCTGGGCGAAGAACGCGCCCAGTCCGGAGCAGGGGCGTCCGGCCAGGGCCTGGGCCAGCTCCTTGGAGAGGGCAAGCACCACCTGCTGGGCCACGGGGCGGGTGAGCTTGCCCTTGGCCCCCGTGAGTCCGAAGAGGCCGTGCCCCGTGTGCCAGAAGCGCTCCAGGGCCTCCAGGAAGGGGGCCTCCGGGCCTTGGCCGGAGGGGCACTGGGCTGCTGAGGGCTCGGGCCAGGCCAGGGTGAGCACCCACGAGCGCGAGACCAGCGTGGGCAGCAGACGCTCGCGCTGGGGGGCCAGGAGCACGAAGCAGTTGCCGGGCCTGGGCTCCTCCATGGACTTGAGCAGGGCGTTGGCCGCCTGGGGCGTGAGCCCCTGGGCCTCGGTGAGGGCGACCACGCGGCGTCCCGGCCCCCGGGGGGGCTCGCCCACCTTCTGGCGCACCTCGCGGATGTCGTCCACCTTGATGGATTGCTCGGCCCCGTCCAGGTAGAGCAGGTCCATGTAGGTGCGCTCGCGCACCTGGACGCAGGCGGGGCAGGCGCCGCAGGGCGACTGGCGCGCCGGGTCCTCCAGGAGGCGGGCGCAGTTGAGCGCCGCGACGTAGTAGAGCGCGGCGGCCTCGCGTTCCGGGGCCGTGCCGCCCTCCAGCACGAGCACCTGGGGCGGGTTGCGCCCCAGGTCGTCCAGTCGGCGTCTGGCCAGGTCCTGCCTCGGGGGCAGGCCGAAGAGCGCGCCGTCCATGCCGTGCGCGGGCCTAGCCCGGGAAGATGGTCTGCTCGCGGCCGGGGCCCACGGAGACGATGCCCGCAGGCGCGCCGGAGAGCTCCTCCATGCGGCGCAGGTAGTTCCTGGCGGCCTGGGGCAGCTCGCTCATGGAGCGGCAGGCGCTCACGTCCTCGCTCCAGCCGGGCAGGGTCTCGTAGACGGGCTCCACATGGGCCAGCGCGCCTTCCTGCTGGGGCGGGTAGAGCAGTTCGCGGCCCTGGAGACGGTAGGCCACGCAGATTTTCAGTTCCTTCAGGCCGCCCAGCACGTCGAGCTTGGTGACGGCGAGGCTGGTGGTGCCGTTGAGGCGCACGGCCTCGCGCAGCACGGGCATGTCCTGCCAGCCGCAGCGGCGCTTGCGCCCGGTGGTGGCCCCGAACTCCGCGCCCACGCTCTGGAGGTGTTCGCCGTCGGCGCAGGAGAGCTCGGTGGGGAAGGGGCCGGAGCCCACGCGGGTGGTGTAGGCCTTGACCACGGAGATCACCTCGCCCAGGTCGCGCACGCTGGCCCCGGACCCTGCGGCGGCGTTGCCCGCCAGGCACGAGGACGACGTGACGAAGGGGTAGGTGCCGTGGTCGATGTCCAGGTGGGTGCCCTGCGCGCCCTCGAAGAGCACGCCCTTGCCCTGGGCGAGGCACTCCTGGATCATGGCGGGCACGTCCTGCACGTGGGGGGCCACGCGCCGGGCCAGGGGGAGCACGGCCTCCATCACCCTGGAGAGCTCCAGGGGCTCGAGTCCGTAGAGCCCGGCCAGCAGGGCGTTCTTTTCGGGCAGGGCGGCGGCCACCTTGCGCTCGAGCAGGGCCTCGTCGAGGAAGTCGCCCGCGCGGATGCCGATGCGCGAGGCCTTGTCCTCGTAGCAGGGGCCGATGCCCCGGCCGGTGGTGCCGATCTTGGCGCCCTCCTTGGCGGCCTCGCGGGCTGCGTCCAGGAGGTTGTGGTAGGGCATGATCACGTGGGTGCGGTAGCTCACGGCGAGGCGGGCCGGGGACATGTCCACGCCCTTGGCCGTGAGCTTGTCGGCCTCGGCCAGGAAGACGCCCGGGTCGAGCACCACGCCCGCGCCGATCACGCAGCGCTTGCCCGCGTGCAGGATGCCCGAGGGGATGAGGTGCAGCACGGTCTTCTCGCCGTCCACCACAAGGGTGTGGCCCGCGTTGTTGCCGCCGTGGAAGCGTACGATGAGGTCCGCCCGCTCGGTGAGCAGGTCCACGATCTTTCCCTTGCCTTCGTCGCCCCACTGGGCGCCGTGCACCACCATGCCAGCCATTGATCCTCCAGAGAGGGGACCGGAGCGCGCCCCGTCCCCGCCGGGGGAAGACCCCCGGACCCCGGCAGTTGTAGAATGAGTCCGGGCGGTGATCCGCCCCGGATTCGACGCTTTCGCAAAAGGCTTCAATGCGTAAGAAACCGCTCCCCGCTTGTCAACGAAAAGACGCGCGGGGCTACCCCCGGAGAATTTGACTTTTCGTGTGAGGTTGCGTAGACGGCGCGCCAAGTCACCCGGTCAATCGTGCCTTTCGCTCGGCTTCCATGTGGAGACCGGTGCGGCCGCGGTGTCCTGGAATGCCCGGAGGTCGGTCCCGATACGCCCCGGGAGAGAGAAATTTCATCGGTCCTGACTGCTCATGCGTACAGAAATCCACGCCTGCCGCCTCTGCGGCGACACCTGCCTGACCAGCCTCATCAGCCTGGGGGAGCAGTACCTCACGGGAGTCTTCCCCAGGGATCCCGGCCTTCCCGTGGGCAAGGGGCCCCTGGAGCTGGTCCTCTGCGGCGACTGCGGCCTGGTTCAGCTGCGCCATTCCCACCCGCTGGACGAGATGTACGGCCCGAACTACGGCTACCGCTCCGGCCTGAACAGGTCCATGGTGGAGCACCTGGGGGCCAAGATCGGCCGTTTGCGGTCGCTGTACCCCGTGGGCGCGGGCGATTTCGTGCTCGACATCGGCTCCAACGACGGCACGTCGCTCTCGTTCTATCCCGAAGGCGGGGCCGTGCTCTGCGGGATGGACCCCTCGGCCGGCAAGTTCAGGCGCCACTACAGGGCGGACATCAGGCTCGTGGAGGATTTCTTCTCCGCGGAGCGCTTCCGGGAGGAGTTCGGGCAGGACGCCCGGCCCAGGATCGTCACCTCCATCGCCATGTTCTACGACCTGGAGGACCCCCAGGCCTTTGTCCGCCAGGTCAAGGAGATCCTCCACCCCCGCGGCGTGTGGCACTTCGAGCAGAGCTACCTCCCCCTGATGCTTTCCGCCAACGCCTACGACACCATCTGCCACGAGCACCTGGAATACTACGGAGTGCGGCAGATCAAGCGCATGACGGACGCGGCCGGGCTGGAGATCCTGAGCGTGGAGCTCAACGCGGTGAACGGCGGGAGCTTCGCCGTGACCGTGGCGCACGAGGGCTCGGGGTATCCCCGCGAGGACTCGGCCGTGGAGGAACTGCTGCGTTCCGAAGAGAGCCTGGGCGCCTACCGGCCCGAGCGCTACCGGAGATTCCGGGAAGACGTGCTGCGCCACCAGGAGGAGCTGCCGCGCCTGCTGCGCGACCTCAAGGCCCAGGGCAAGACCGTGCTCGGCTACGGGGCCTCCACCAAGGGCAACGTCATTCTCCAGTTCTGCGGGATCACCCCGGAACTGCTGCCCGCCATTGCCGAAGTGAACGAATCCAAGTTCGGAGCCCGCACGCCGGGAACGAACATCCCCATCGTGTCCGAGGCCCAAGCCAAAGCCATGAATCCCGACTACTTCCTGGTGCTCCCCTGGCACTTCCGGGAGAACATCATGGACAGGGAGCGCGCGTTCCTGGCTTCCGGCGGCGGACTGATCTTCCCCCTGCCGCACATAGAGACCGTCACTGGATGAAGCGGGCGCTCGTCGTGGGCAGCCGGGGCCAGGACGGGACGCTGCTTTCCGGCTTCCTGGCCTCCCGGGGCTACAGCGTCACGGGGCTCTGGCGGCAGGGCGTCGACCTGCCCGGAGGCCGTTCGGCCCCACCCGTGGACCTGGACGACCCGGCGGCCGTCGACGGCTGCGTGCAGGGCGTGCTCCCGGACGAGGTCTACTACCTGGCGGCCTACCACCACTCCGCGCAGCAGGCGGGCCAGGTCGGCGCGGGCGAACTCTGGAAGCGTTCTCTCGGCGTGAACGCCGCAGGCCCGGCGCTTTTCCTCGACTCCCTCCAGCGCCACGCCCCGCGCGCGCGCTTCTTCTACGCCGGCAGCTGCCTGGCCTTCGGCGAGCCGGAGCAGAGCCCCCAGACCGAGCGCACCTGCCCGCGCCCCGTCTGCCCCTACGGCGTCTCCAAGGCCGCAGGCGCGCACGCCGTGCGCCACTACCGGGAGCGCCACGGCCTCTTCGCGCTCACAGGCATCCTCTACAACCACGAGTCGCACCTGCGGCCCGCCCATTTCCTCTCGCGCAAGATCGTGCGGGGGGCCTGGCGCATCGCCCGGGGGCTCGACCGGGAACTGGTGCTGGGCGACCTGGACGCCAGGGCGGACTGGGGCTACGCTCCGGACTTCGTGGAGGCCTTCTGGGAAACCCTCCAGGCCCCCGCGGCCGAGGATTTCGTGATCGCCACGGGCAGGTTGCGCGGCGTGCGGGATTGGGCGGAGAAAGCGTTTGCCCTGGCCGGGCTTGCTTGGCAAGAACATGTCCGCGAGGATCCCTCGCTCCTCGGCCGCAGACGCGAACCCCTGGTGGGAGACCCATCCCGCATCCGCGAGGCGTGCGGGTGGCGACCGACAACGGACTTCGACCGCATGGTGGAACTGATGTTCCAACACGAAGGAAACACCCCGTGAGCGCGCAGCGCATCCTCATCTTCATCCCCACGTACAACGAGCGCGACAACGTGGAGCGCATGGCCCGCGAACTGTCCGCCCTGGACCTGGACGCGGACATCCTTTTCCTGGACGACGGCTCCCCCGACGGCACGGGCCACGTTCTGGACAGCCTGGCCCGGGACATCCCGCGCCTGGACGTGGTGCACCGCGAGGGCAAGCAGGGCATCGGCTCCGCCCACCAGGTGGGCATCGCCCGGGCCTATGACGGCGGCTACGATGTGCTGGTCACCCTGGACTGCGACTTCACCCACGACCCCCGCGACATCCCGCGCATGCTCGAAGCCCTGCGCGGCCACGACGTGGCCGTTGGCTCGCGCTACATGCGCCGGGGCAGCCTGCCGGGCTGGAACCTGGCCCGGCGCTGCCTGACCCTGTTCGGCCATTTTCTCACCTCCACGCTGCTCGGCGTGCCCCAGGACGCCAGCGGGGCCTTCCGGGCCTACGACCTCAAGCGGGTCAGGCCCGAGTTCTTCTCCCTGGTCACGTCGCGAAGCTATTCCTTCTTTTTCGAGAGCCTCTTCGTGCTGGCCCGCAACGGCCTGGCCATCAAGGAAATCCCCATCGTGCTGCCGGCGCGCACCTACGGCAGCTCCAAGCTCACGGCCCGGGAGGCCCTGCGCGGCGGCATGTACCTGCTGCGGCTGTGGCTCGAATCCCTGGCCCATCCGGAGCGCTTCCGGCTGGGACGCCGCCCGGACGCCCTGCTGGACCTGCCAGGCGACACCGACTGGGACGCCTACTGGACCACGAAGTCCGGCGCGGGGGGGCTGGCCTACGAACTGGCGGCCGCGCTCTACCGCAAGGTGTTCATCAAGCCCAATCTGGAGCGGGCGGTGCGCAAAACCTTCGCTCCCGGCAGCGCCCTGCTCCACGCCGGGTGCGGCGCGGGCCAGGCCGACGCGGCCCTGCACGCGCTCCACGCCGTGACCGCCGTGGACCTTTCCCGGATGGCCCTGGAGCTCTACGCCCGCAACAATCCGGGGGCAGCCCGCGTCGAGCAGGCGGACATCTTCCGCCTGCCCTTCGAGGAGGGACGCTTCGACGGGGTGTTCAACCTGGGCGTCATGGAGCACTTCACCGAGGACCAGGCCGTGGCCCTGCTCGTCGAGTTCCGGCGCGTGCTCAGGCCCGGGGGGAAGGTGCTCCTGTTCTGGCCCCATGTGCACGCCACCAGCGGCTATGTGATCAAGGCCATCCACTGGGTGATGCACCGGGTCCTGGGCAAGACGGGCACGCTCCACCCCGACGAGATCACCCTGCTGGCAGGCGAACCCCATGCCCGCCGCCTGCTGGAGGCCGCAGGTTTCGAGCTGGCCGGCTACGAGTTCGGCTGGCGCGACTTCTTCGTCCAGGCCGTCGTGACGGGCGTCCCCCGCCGGGACCGCTGATCCGGGCGGCGTCCAGGAGGGCACCCTTGTCGCGTTTCGCCGGAATCTCCTCCGCTGTCTCGGGCCGGCTCGTGTGGCTGGTCCTCTTCGTGGTCTGCGTGCTGACCTTCAGGGCCATGGATGTCTTCGAGGGGGCCTTCGATGCCTCCGGTCCGCGCGTCATGGTCTCCAGTTATCTGCGGATTTCCTTGCCCGTTTTCGTGTTCCTCACCCTCTACGGTTGGGGCGTCGCCCTGGCGGGGCCCTGCCTTGGGCTGCGCGCCCCGGAGCGCGTGGCCCTGTGCACGCTTGCGGGGTTCGGACTGTGCAACGCGGTCATGCTTCTGTTGGGTGCGGCCACGAACTACGCCTGGGCGGGAGCCTTTCTCTTCGGGTGCGCCGGCGTCTACCTGGGGGGTCGGCTTCCGGGCGAGGTCTTCCGGGCGTGCCGGGAACGGGCGAACTGGCGGTTTTTCCGGGAAAGATGGTGTGAGATCGCACTGTTCGGACTGTTCCTTCTGAGCATCGCAGACAACTTCCTGCGGAACGTCAACCTTCCGATCCTGACCAATGACGGCGACACGTGGACGCACTACATTCCCTACTACATTCAGGCGATAACGTACCGCATGGGGTTTTTCCCGGCGGACTTCTTCGCGGCCTTTTTTCACAACAAGGGGAATGGGCCGCAGCTGTACCTGATGTCGCTTGCGGACATCACCACGGGCGGGCTGGCTTCGTTCGCGCTCCTGTGGTTGCTGGCGCTGGAGGTCTATCTCCTGGTCACGCTGTTCGCCCGGAGCGCCACGCTGGCCATGGCGGGCATCGTGCTGCTGAGTTTTTCCTCCGTCTGCCGCGCGCTCAATTTCTATAAAATCCATCTGGGCAACATCGTCCTTTCCATCGGCATCTTTCTGATGATGTTGCTCCTGCCCCGCGTGGCGCGAAGCGGGAGGATGTCTCTTGCCATGGTCGTCCTGTCTGCGGGGGCGGTGGTCTATTATCCGTTCAACCTTGCGATTCTCGCGATGTTTGTCGGAGTCGGCGCTGTCTATCTGGCGTATGCGCGCGACGCGGCGCGCTCCGTTGCGCTGTGGTGCTTTTCCGCCGCCTGCGCCGCGTTCCTCGCGGTGGTGGGATACAATCTCTGGCGCGCGGGATTGGCGGAGTTCTCGCTGCCGCTGTTCTGGAAATTCTCCAGGCCCGAACCGCTGCTCGACTGGGTGGGGCAGTGGAACATGCGTACGCTGCTCTCCTACCTCCAGGCCGTCATTCCCATGCAGAACGTGGCGAGCAACGGCTGGCTGCATGACATGCTCACGCTGGAGTTCCGCGAGTACTGGCTGTTTCTGCGCGGCAATTCACCGTGGGTCGTGTTCACCGTGACGGCCTTTTTGGCGGCAGGCTATGTCGTGGCCCTGCGCGGACTGCGCAGGGATCGATACCTGTTCTATTGGGGCGTGGTGATCGTCCTGATACTTAGCGCCGTCACGACGGCGCTCATGATCCTGAAACACAACGCCGCCTTGCGGTTTTTCATGTTCTTCTCCATCATCCAGATCCTGCTGCTGTGTTCCGCACTGCGATTTGGAATGGGTGAAGGGCGCACAAAGTGGGTTGCCGTGGCCGTTGTGGTGCTTCTGTCGGGGCATTTCCTCGGAAATCTGTCTTTGTCGGAATGGGGTTTCTACTCGAAAATGTTCCGGGGCGAGGCCTCGTATCTCGATTATTACAGCCATAACGTGAGCATCAAAAAGGTTTACAAACTCCAGGAGGTCCATGAAGGGGGCACCCTGGTGCTCAACGAGAGTTCTCCTCTTCTTGCCGTGCCCGGCGTCCGGGTCGTCTCCAACTGGATGAACACAAATCCCGTGCTCAACGGCATCGTGGCCGCCACTCCCCACGAGGCCGCGGCGTTCCTGCGCGGCGCAGGTGTTCGCAGGGCCTATGTGGACCTCAAGGAGAGCTTCTCTCCCGTGGCGTTGTTTTCCCTCTTCGAGCCCTCGGCCGTGGCCGTCTGGTTCGACCCGGAGGATCTGGGCGACGGCTGTTACCTGCTGCGCCTGCGCGACGAACCGTCTCCCGGGCGCACGTTCCCCGCCTACGCCCAGGTGTACGATGTCCAGGCGGGCAAGGGGGTGGCCCGGGCCATCTACGAGTGTTCCCTGCCCGGGACGCCCTGTTACGAGTCCAACCCGTTCCGCAGGGCCTTCGCCGCGAGCGTCTTCCGGGACGCTCCCGGCGACGGGCCGCAAAGCGGACTTGCGTACCCCAGGCCCTGAACGTAAAGGCTCCTGCTGGGGCGTGTCGCCACCCCGAACCGGAGGCATTTGCGCATCATGGCCGATTTCACCGTCTACCTGGCCCCCAAGGGCTTCACCGACGAACTCGTCTACGAACTGGGCGACGCCACCGAGGTGGTGGACCGCCTGGTCTTCGCTCCAGGGCCGCCCCGGGCCGTGGCCTGGGCGCAGAACATCTGGCTCAATCCCCAGCGCATCCGGGTGGAGTCCATCACGGACGCCGCCAACAAGCTCAAGGCGCTTCAGCGCAACTGGGCTTTGTGGAGCGTGCGCCATCACCGCCGCGCAAGGCTCATCGAGGCCCAGCTGCCCTCGGTGAAGCCCAAGCCCGTCGCCATCGGCACGCCGCCGCCGCGCGCGCCCCTTGGCTCCTGGACGCTCCTGGAGCGCGACCTCCTGGTTGCCTCGCCCTCCTGCTCCAGCCCCTTCGCCCACGGCGAGGTGCAGTTCCTGGAGAACAAGACCGACCCGCCCAACCGGGCCTATCTGAAGCTTTGGGAGCTCTTCACGCTCCTGGAGGCCGCGCCCAAGCCCGAGAGCTTCTGCCTGGACCTGGGCGGGAGCCCGGGAGGCTGGACGTGGGTGCTGGCGAAGCTGGGCTGCCGGGTGCTCACCGTGGACAAGGCCCCCCTGGACCCCAGGATCGAGGCCCTGCCCGGCGTGGAGTACCGCATGCTCTCGGCCTTCGCCCTGGACCCGCGCGAGGTCGGCCCCGTGGACTGGCTCTTCTGCGACGTGGTCTGCTACCCGGACCGCCTCTGGCGGCTGGTGGACCGCTGGCGCACCTTCGGCAAGGCGCGCAACTTCGTGTGCACCATCAAGTTCCAGGGTCCCACGGACCACGAGACCGCGGCCAAGTTCTGGGCCTTCCCGGGCTCGCGCCTGGTGCACCTGCACAACAACAAGCACGAGCTGACCTGGGTGCTTCTGGACAGCGAGGAGTTCCCCAACTTCGCGCCCGAAGACGGCGAAACGCCCAGGAAGCTGGGCGAGTTCGGCATGCCGGGGGCGGAGGAGTAGGGCGTAGTGGTCTCCATTTGACATGTATGGGCCGGGTGTGTCATGTATTATATCGAATACACAGAAGCGCAAAACATGTAGACTGCAGTGATTTTATAGCGGATTGATGTGCGTGGAGGTATCCATGACAACATACTCAAGGCTGACAATTTTGTCATTAATAATGCTTTTGACGCCAGGATGCCAAGCGTACAACGGTTTTAAGGCTCATTATGTACCGTCTCTGTTGGCTGACAACCCTTCAGACGCATGTTCTGGTGATCCGCTCGTATACTCCAGTGAAAAGCCAAATGAAAATATTGTGCGTGCAATGTTTGCCAAAGGTTATTTCCTTGCGGGAGAATCAAACTTCTGGACAACAGGAAGTGTGCGCATTTCTGATGCGATTAAGCAGGCAAAAGCTGTTGGAGCATGTTTAGTTCTTGTTTTTTCATCTGACGGTGGATATGTCGGTGGTATTGTTCCGATTGCAACATATATACAACCCGTCCAATACAGCGCCACAGCATATGGGTACTATGGGGGTAGGCCATTTTATGGCACGTCTACAGTTACCCAGGCAGGATACGGGTCATTCAGCACGCAATATGTCCCCGTCACGAGACATAAAGAAAGTTTTGAGGTGTCTTACTGGAAGAAAATGCAGAGAAGCATATTTGGGGCTTTAGCTGTCACCCTTCCAGACGAGTTAAGGAAGAAGCATGAACGTAATGCTGGCGTGCTGGTTGTATCTGTCCGCGACGAATCTCCCGCATTTAGAGCTAATATTTTGACAGGAGACATTATAATATCACTTGCGGGTCGCCAGGTCGATGATCAAAAGGCATTTTCTGATTTAATAGATCAGAACCGGAACAAGACAGTTCCGATTGAAGTGATACGTGATAATAAAAATATTCAGATTATGATTTCTGTTGAGTAAATACGCGGGGTCATGGCCCACTGACTAAAGAGTTATCCCAGTGGCTCTGATATCCTGTTGTGTGCGCTGAGTTCTCTGACGGCAAGAGAAACAGCCGTTTGGCCGGATCACCTGATTGGTGACGGGTGATCGCTGTGCAGAAGTGCTCTTCGCCTCCCGCCCTGTTTACTCTCCCTGTCCGTCCCCGTCCTTTTGGCGGAACGAAAGCACCTTGCCCTTGCCGGGCTTGCGGGGCGCTCTGGATGTCTTGGGCAGGGGCGTCGCGCGCCCATGCGCTCCCCGTTGACTTTGGTAACCTTTGCGTTACCATATTCCATGACCTTGAGCCTGCGCGAATACCTGGACGCGACAGGGCGGTCTCCCTTTGCGCGATGGTTTGCGGCGTTGGATTCCTTTGCGGCGGCGAAGATCGCTTCGGCGCTTTACCGTCTGGAGCAGGGCAACTTCTCCAATGTGGAAGGGGTCGGGGAGGGCGTATACGAATACAAAGTAAATTACGGACCTGGTTACAGAGTCTATTTCGGAAAGGACGGCGCGCGGGTGGTCATTCTACTGGGGGGCGGATCAAAAAAGAGGCAACGTTCGGACATCGCAGCCGCCCAGGCATGTTGGGTGGATTACAAGAAACGGAAACCATAGGTGGGAACATGGCCCTGACGAGAGAATTCAGGACAATCCTTCTGGAGCGCGCCCGGCACGACGCGTCATTTCGTCTTGCTATGCTCCGGGAAGGTGTGGACGCGCTCCTCGCGGGGGATATGGGGGCAGGTAAGGCGATCCTGCGCGATTACATCAATGCGGGCATCGGATTCGGCAATCTGGCCGAGGCCACCAACATCCCGGCCAAGAGC
The DNA here is from genome assembly GCF_058402725.1 of Fundidesulfovibrio sp. Classification (NCBI taxonomy): domain Bacteria; kingdom Pseudomonadati; phylum Thermodesulfobacteriota; class Desulfovibrionia; order Desulfovibrionales; family Desulfovibrionaceae; genus Fundidesulfovibrio; species Fundidesulfovibrio sp. The sequence goes on from NZ_JBZVFJ010000006.1 coordinate 35,976, forward strand.
CTGATGCGCATGTTCGGGCCGAAGGGCAATCCCCGGGCGGAGAACCTCTTCCAGGTGATCCACCATCTGCAGGCCAGTGAAGGCATCCGGTTGGGCGTGGAAAACAGTTGAAGCGCCTTCCTGGCTGTCTGCCTATTGCTCCTGCCCGTCCTTGTGGCGAAACGAAAGCACCTTGCCCTTGCCGGGCTTGCGGGGCGCTCTGGACGTCTTGGGCAGGGGCGTCGCGCCGGGGTGGGGCTGCGCGTCCGTCGGGGCGTTGGGCACGGCCTCCATGTGCGGCCTGGGCGGCGGCACGGCCCCGGGCTCGCGGCCCTCGGCCCAGTGCAGGTTGAACAGCTGGTTCTTGAAGCGCACAGCCTGGATCATGCTCAGGATCAGCACCGCCTCCTCCCAGCGCTTGGAGGGCTCGAACCGCTGCACCTGTTCGGCGTAGCGCTCCCAAAGGCTGGTCAGCGACGCTTCGTCGTAGTTCCCCAGCTGCCTGGCCAGTTTCAACAGGACTCTTTCCACGTTGTCTCCCTCTCGGACGCCCCCGCCTAGCACGATTTCCCGGCGCGGCCAATGCCCGTTTGCCGCCCGGCCCCCGGCGTGCTAAGAGGCTTCGCCCGCACGACACCACAGGAGCACCCCCATGAGCGACCTGAAAAAAATGTACATCACCATCCAGGAAGACCCCTTCCCCCAGGACCTCACCGTCACCCTGGGCGGACAGACCCTGGTGTTCGCCAAGAAAACCTGGACCATCGACGGCGAGCAGAAGGGCCTGCGCTACGGCGAGAACCCCGACCAGCCCGCCGCCCTCTACCAGCTCAAGGACGGCGCCCTGGAACTGGGCGGCGTGCGCTTCCGCGGCCCCGGACGCGGGCTCGTCTCGGCCCTCACCGAAGAGCACATGATCCAGGCCGGAAAGCACCCGGGCAAGACCAACCTCACCGACGTGGACAACGGCCTGAACATTCTCCAGTACCTCTCGGCCAGGCCCGCCGTCGTGATCCTCAAGCACAACAACCCCTGCGGCGCGGCCTGGTCCGCCGAGGGCCTGGCCACGGCCTTCGAGCGCGCCAACCTCTCCGACCGCATCGCCGCCTTCGGCGGGGCCGTTGTAGCCAACCGCACCCTGGACAAGGCCACGGCCGAGCTGATCAACGCGGGCTACTTCGAGGTGGTGGCCGCTCCCGACTTCGAGCCCGCCGCCCTGGAGATCCTCAAGACCAAGAAGAACCTTCGCATCGTGGCCATCCCGGGCATCGCCGTCCTGGCCGACTACGTCGGCGAACCCTTCCTGGACGTGAAGACCCTCATGGACGGCGGCCTGGTGCTCCAGTTCTCCTTCCGCAACCGCATCCTCGAAGCCGCCGACTTCCTCCCCGCCAAGACCGAGACCAAGGACGGCAAGGCCTTCACCGCCCGCGCCCCCAGCCCCGCCGAGGCGCAGGACCTGCTCTTCGCCTGGGCCGTGGAGGCGGGCGTCTCCTCCAACTCCGTGATCTTCGTGCGCGACGGGGCCACCGTGGGCATCGGCACCGGCGAGCAGGACCGCGTGGGCGTGGTCCAGCTGACCATCCACAAGGCCTACACCAAGTATGCCGACCTCCTGGCCTTCGAGCGCCACAAGCTCTCCATCCACGATCTGCGCGAGAAGGCCGCCTCGGACCCGGCCCTGGCCCAGTCCCTGGCCGAGATCGAGGCCAAGACCAAGGCCGACCGGGGCGGACTGCCCGGCAGCGCCCTGGTCTCCGACGGCTTCTTCCCCTTCCGCGACGGCGTGGACCTGGCCATCGCCCAGGGCGTCACGGCCATCGCCCAGCCCGGCGGTTCCATCCGCGACTGGGAGGTGATCCAGGCCTGCAACGAAGCCGCGCCCCAGGTGGCCATGGTCTTCACCGGCCAGCGCTCCTTCAAGCACTAGGCCCGCACCGGAGACGCGCTTGACCAGGCATCCCAGCATCCAGAGCCTCCCCCTGCCGGGCACGGTGGTGGAATACCTCCAGGGCAACGAGCCCCACCTGGCATGGGTGGAGGAGGCCTCGGGCGACAAGCTCAGGCTCTACACCCTCACCCGGCGCGAGGTGAAGCTTGCCGGGGCGCGCCTGCTGCCCTGGCTGGGGCCGCGCCACGAGGGGGCCTTCAACCGCGAGGGGATCCTCGAAAAGCTCAAGGAACACGCGGCCCGGCGCGAGTCGCTTCGCGCCGGGCTCGACCCCCTGGAAATCTGGGAGCTGGCCCAGGGAGAGGTGTCCCAGAACTCCGCCGCATGGTTCGCGGGCCTGGCCTTCGAGCAGCCCGACGTGGACCAGGTGGCGGCCATGGGCCGGGCGCTGCTCTCGGTGAAGACCCACTTCAAGTTCCAGCCGCCCAACTTCGAGGTCTATCCCGCCGAAACCGTGGAGCGCCGCCTGGCCGAGCAGGAGGCCGCCCGCGAGCGCGAACTGGTGGTCACGGCGGGACACGCCTTCTTCCAGGAGCTGTGGGCCGGGTGGTCCTCGGGGCGGCGCAAGGACCCGGCGCGCCTGGAGGCCCAGCTGGACCCCTCGGCCGCCCGGCGGCTCAAGGACCTGCTGCGCGCCATCATGGCCGACGCCGAAAGCCAGGAACACGGCCCCCTGTGGCAGCAACTGCGCAAGGGGCTGCCCGAGCACCCGGCCCAGGCCCTGATCCTGGCCCAGGAGTGGGGCATCGTGGGGCCCAACCACAACGTGCTCCTGGACCAGGCGGGCTACGACGAGGGCGACGCCTGGAGCGAAGCCTTCGCCGGCGAGATCGAGGCCCTCGGGCGCGACTTCCAGGCCCGGCGCGAGCCGCCCCTGGACTCCCTCTTCCTGAGCATCGATTCCCCCACCACCCGAGACATCGACGACGCCTTCCACGTGGAGCGCCTTCCGGACGGCTGGCGCGTGCGCATGGCCCTGGCCAGGCCCACGCTCTCCTGGAACTTCGAGAGCCCCCTGGGCCGGGCCGTGGCGCGCCGCGCCTCGAGCCTCTACCTGCCCGAGGGCGACAGCCACATGCTCCCCGAGGCCCTGGGCTGCGGGCTCTACAGCCTCAAGGCCGGGGAGGACCGCCCCGCCCTGGTGCTGGACTGGGAGCTGGACCCCGAAGGCGGCGCGCGCTCCTTCGCGCCCTCCCTGGGCTGGGTGCGCGTGGCGGCCAACCTGACCTACGAGGACGTGGAGGCCGCCCTGGCACGGGGCGACGCCCCGCCCGAGGCGGCGGCCGCGCGCGACCTGGCGAGCCTGCTGCGCAAGGCGCGCGTGGAGCGCGGGGCCGTGGTCATCGACCGGCCCGAGCCGCGCATCGAACTTTCCGGTTACCCCGGGGCGACCGGCGTGGAGATCGGCCCCGGCAAGGATTACCCCGAGGCCCAACTGGCCGTGAGCGAGCTGATGATCCTGGCCAACGCCTCCATGGCCGCCTGGGCCGGGGAGCGGGGGGTGGCTCTCTTCCACCGCGTCCAGGACGTGACGCTTCCTGCGGGCTACGCCGGGGTCTGGACCGACCCCGTGGACATGCACCGCGTGGTCAAGCAGCTCTGCGGGGCCTCCCTGGAGGCGCGCCCGGGCCGCCACGCCAGCCTCGCGGCCGAGGCCTACGCGCCGGTCACGTCGCCTCTGCGGCGCATGTCGGACTTCGTGAACCTGGCCCAGGTGGAGGCGTATCTCGCCACGGGCGCGCCCAGGCTCACGCGCGAGGCGCTCCAGGAGTCCCTCGCGCCGTTGGCGGCGCGTCTGGACGCCGTGGCCATGGTGCAGCGGGGCAGGCCGCGCTACTGGAAGCTCGCGCACCTGCAGCAGGTGGGCCGCGAGCGCGATCTCGAGGCCGTGGCCCTGGAGGAGTGCGGGCACCTCGCGGCGCTCAGCCTGACCACGCTCCAGATGTACACCCGCGTCCCGCGCGACATGCTGGGCGGCCCCTTCCAGGCCGGACAGCGCTTCCGCGCGCGCGTGGGCAAGGTGGACCCCCTCACCGGCGAATTCCGGGTGCTCTCCCTGCGCGAGGCGGACGAGAAGCCCGAGGCCGGAGAGTGGCCGCCGAAAGTGGACTAGGACGCCCGGAACCGACCGAAACCCTCGCGCAAGGAGCAAGAAGTGCTCGCGAAGATCCTCTGGCTTGGCCTGGCCTACCTGGCGGGTTCGTTCCCCTTCGGGCTGTTCATCGCCCAGGCGGCGCGCGGCATCGACCCGCGCACGGCGGGCAGCGGCAACATCGGGGCCACCAACGTGGCCCGCCTGTGCGGCACGAAGCTCGGCGTGCTCACCCTGGCCTGCGACGCCCTCAAGGGCTTCATCCCCGTGGCCGTGGCCTGGAAGCTGGGCGGCGGCTGGTACGCCTCGCTCACGGCCCTGGCCTGCGTGGGCGGGCACATGTTCCCGGTGTTCCTGCACTACAAGGGCGGCAAGGGCGTGGCCACGGCCATCGGGGCCGTGCTGGCCCTGTGCCCGTGGGCGGCGGTGGTCTCGGGGCTCTCCTGCGCGGCGCTCATCGCGGCCTCGGGTTTCGTCTCGGTGGGCTCGCTCTTCTTCGCGGCCAGCCTGCCCTTCACGGCGGCGTGGTTCGGCCCGGGGAGCATCGTGCCCTTCACCACGGTGATCGCGGCGCTCATCGTCTGGAAGCACAAGGACAACATCCGCAGGCTTCTGGCCCGCGAGGAGAAGCCGTGGCGCAAGAAGGCCGCCTGAGGCGTCGCGCCTCCGGCATCGCCTGAACCTGCCCCCTGGACCTGGGCGCGGCCTTCGCGCCGCGCCCGCGCAACCCGGGGGCGCCCTCCTCGCGGGTGGACGGCGGCCCCGTGCCGGGGCGCAAGCCCCCGTCGGGCCTGCATTCTGGAGCTGCCGCGGCGAGGCGCGCCAGTTCCCGTACCTGGGCCTCCTGTCCGGCTCCGGGGGGTGAGGGAACTATTTCCTCCGCCAGATGAGGGGGTTGCGAGAAGGCCCCCCTCTTTCGGTTTGACACTCCCGCAGCCCGGGAATATTTTCTCCCCCGACGCCCTGGAAAACGGAAGACGGTGCGAATCCGTCGCAGGCGCGCTGCTGTGACCGGCACGATACCGGGCGGTAAGCCACTGGGAGACGCTCCCGGGAAGGCCCCGCGCACCACCCGGCCGGAAGCCAGAAGACGTTCCAGGGATGCGATGGCCTCGCCCCGCGCACGGGCGGCGGGCTGCCGGACTTCGGCCGCCGTGACGGCGTCCGCCCACCACCCTTCGGCTTCCCGACGTTGCGTTCTGCCTGTTGTTGAAAAGGCGCGGCCTTTCGAGGTGTTGTGATTGCGTATCGGCAACACTTGAGAATGATGCACCTTTTTTTACTTCATGGGGCTTGCCGATTCTGCTACGAGCACCTTTGATTTTTTGAGACGAGCATGGAACATCACGCACGCCACGCCACCACCACGCCCCTGCCCCGCATCCGGGCCGTCACGCCCCTGTCGCTGTGCGACTGGCCGGGCCGCAGCGCCGCCGTCCTCTACCTGGGCGGGTGCAACCTGCGCTGCCCCACCTGCCACAACGCCTCGCTGGCCTTCACGCCCAGCCGCCATCCGTCCCTGGACGCTTCCGCCGTCCTGAGGTCCCTGGCCGCCCGGGCGCGCTGGCTCGACGGGGTGGTGGTCTGCGGGGGCGAGCCCACCCTCGATCCCGGGCTCTACCCGCTGGTGCAGGCTCTCGACGCCCTGGGCCTGCCCGTGAAGGTGGACACCAACGGCATGGCCCCGGACGTGGTGGAGCGTCTTTTCGATGCGTGCCCCCGCACGTGTTTCGCCGTGGACGTGAAAGGCCCCTGGGAGAAATACCCCGTCCTCACGGGCGGGGCGGCCTCTCCGGAGGCGGCCCGCGAACGGCTGGAGGCGGTTTTCGCCCTGGCCGCGCGGGATCCCGCCCGCTTCCGCTTCCGCATCACCCTCGTGCCGGAGCTCACGCCGGATGACGTGAGCGCAGCCAGACGGCAACTGCCCCCGTGCTTCACCCTGAACGAACAAACCTACCTGCCCCCTCCGGCCGGGAAGGAGACCGCACATGCCCTTGCAGATCCAGAAGCGCGACGGCTGCCTGGAAACCTGGTCCCTGGAGCGCATCGCCCAGGCCATCCTGAAGGCCCTCAAGGCCAGCGGCGTGCAGGACCCGCTGCTCTCCAAGCGCCTGGCGCGCAAGGTTGAGGAAAAGCTCGCCGACGTGGACGTGCCCCTGCAGGAGCACGTCCAGGACACCGTGGAGCGCGTGCTCATGGAGTCGCGCCTGTTCGACGTGGCCAAGCGCTTCATCATCTACCGCGAGAAGCGCCGCACCCTGCGCGAGCAGAAGGCGGCCTTCCTGGACATCGCCGACACCATCGACACCTATCTCTCCAAGGCCGACTGGCGCGTCTCCGAGAACGCCAACATGTCCCACAGCTTCCAGGGCCTGATGCTGCACCTCTCAGGCACCGTGCAGGCCCGCTACGCCCTGGAGAAATACCCCGAGGAAGTGCGCGCCGCACACGACCACGGCTATTTCCACATCCACGACCTCTCCTTCGGCCTGGCCGGCTACTGCGCGGGCTGGAGCCTGCGCGACCTGCTCCTGGAGGGCTTCAACCTGGAAGGGCGCTCCTCCGCCGGTCCGGCCAAGCACTTCGACTCGGCCCTTGGCCAGATGGTCAACTTCCTGGGCACGCTCCAGAACGAGTGGGCCGGGGCACAGGCCTTCAACAACGTGGACACCTACCTGGCCCCCTTCATCCGCCATGACGGGCTCAACTACCAGCAGGTGCGCCAGGCCGTGCAGAAGTTCGTCTTCAACCTGAACACCACCTCGCGCTGGGGCGGCCAGACCCCCTTCACCAACCTGAGCTTCGACCTCACGCCCCCCAGGCACGTCGCCAAGGAGGCGGCCATCGTGGGCGGGGCCTTCCAGGACGCCACGTACGGCGACTTCCAGGCCGAAATGGACATGTTCAACAAGGCCTTCCTGGAAGTGATGAGCGAGGGCGACCACTACGGCCAGATCTTCTCCTTCCCCATCCCCACCTACAACGTCACGGAAGATTTCCCCTGGGATTCCGAGATCGGGACGAGCCTCCTGGAGTTGACCGCCCGCTACGGCGCGCCCTACTTCCAGAACTTCATCAACTCCGATCTCTCCCCTGAGGACGTGCGCTCCATGTGCTGCCGCCTGCAGATGGACCTGCGCGAGCTGCGCAACAAGGTGGGCGGGCTCTTCGGCGCGGGCGACCTGACCGGCTCCATCGGCGTGGTGACGCTCAACCTGCCCAAGCTGGCCTACCTGGCCCAGGGCGAGGAGGACTTCCTGGACCTGGTGGCCGAGTACGCCGCCCTGGCCAAGGACGCCCTGGAGTTCAAGCGCAAGCTCATCCAGGAGCAGCTGGACCGGGGCATGTTCCCCTATTCGGCGCGCTACCTCAAAAACGGCTACAAGGGCCACTTCTCCACCATCGGGCTGGTGGGCGGGCACGAGGCCTGCCTGAACATCCTGGGCAAGGGCATCGAGACCGACGCAGGCATCCGCCTGATGACGCGCGTGCTGAACCACCTGCGCGAGATCACCAGCCGCTTCCAGGAGGAGACGGGCCACCTCTACAACCTGGAGGCCACCCCGGCCGAGGGCACCAGCTACCGCCTGGCCAAGATCGACAAGAACCTCTACGCCGACATCAAGGCCTCGGGCAACGGCACGCCGTACTACACGAACTCCACCAACCTGCCCGTGGGGCACTGCGAGGACGTGATCGCGGCCCTGGAGCACCAGAACAAGCTGCAGCCGCTCTACACGGGCGGCACGGTGTTCCACACGTTCCTGGGCGAGGCCGTGGCGGACACCGAGGCCCTGAAGAGCTTCATCATCAAGGCCTTCCGCATGACGAAGATCCCGTACCTCTCCATCACGCCCACGTTCAGCGTGTGCAAGACGCACGGCTACATGTCCGGCGAGCACTTCGAGTGCCCCACCTGCGGCGAGGACGCGGAGGTGTTCACGCGCATCGTGGGCTACTACAGGCCCGTCTCGCGCTGGAACAAGGGCAAGAAGGCCGAATACGGCGACCGCGTCACCTACGGCATGGAAATGGGCATGTGCGGGTGCGAGCCGGGGCAGTTGTAAGCTGCCGGAATACTATGATTGAAAGGCGGGGAGCTTCGGCTCTCCGTTTTTTTTGTTGCCGGTGATGGTGATTTTTAATAGGTTGGATGCGAATGCTGTTGTCCGATAGTCGATCGAAGGGGGATGTCATGCCGGAGAGCGGGCAATCCGTACAAGGCCTTTCGTCGGTATTTTCGGGAGAAGTGATTCTTGAAAAGATCAACGCGAACTTGGAAAAGGCGCAAGGGCGTTTGGTACAGGGTTTGGTGTCCCTTGCGGTGTTGTTGGTTTTGCTTGGGTTGTTCGCCTCAGGCGAGTTGTCGAGTTTGACTACAAACGGGCAAGAAATAAACTATCGACCTGCGATAATTCTTATCCCCCTGTTGTTTTCGTCGATATTCTGTTATGTGTGCCATAAACTCGACTATGCTGTGGCGGCAAGCGCCAAATTCGTCGAGGTGTTGAATAGTCTTGATGCTAAGGTTGTTGAAACGATGGCGCATGCCTTTGCATTTGGACTGGGTGCAGCTAATGTGTGGTCGTTCTTTGGAGAATTGAAAGCAGAGCCGATGCGTGTTTTTAATGTGTTGTTGATGCAGCGTAATATGTTGAAGTGGTTGCTGCGCATGTATGTTTTGATGAGTTTTGGCATTATTGTTGTGAGATTTAATATTATTGACACAGGATTTAATTCTTCGTGGCAGCTGCAATACTTGTCATTTGTGCAGCAAGTGTGGTGCGCACTGGTGTTTGTTGTTGGGCTGTGGTGTATGGTTTCGTCCTACTACACTACGTCAAGCAACGCTCGATATTATCTGGAGAAATTCACCAGCTCCTAAAAGGCGCGAGGTTCCTTGTGGTGGTCAAGATGCGATGGGGCAGGGCGTTCAATGCGGCAACCTTCCCTCGTTTGCGAGATGCATCCCCTGGTAGCGTCGCCACCTACGCCGCCCTCTCCCGTTTTCCCTTGATCTCCTCGTACAACCCGCCCGGGGCCACGTCTTCCCCGCCGGGCCAGCAGACCGTGCACGTGGCGGCGTCGACGCGCGCCTGCCCGAAATAGTCTTCATCCGCCCACGGGGCGAACACTCCCACGTGCGGCACGTCGGACAAATCCGCCACGCCGTGCCGCCCGTCGGCGGACGTCACTTCCAGGCGGTCTCCGGGCAGGGCCTTGGCCGTCGTCGCTTCCCGGGGGATCATGGCTACTCCAGCGGCTCGTTGGGGTTCAAGGGGGCGAACGCCAGGCCCAGACGCAAACTTGTACGCCTTCCCTTGCCTGTCTTCATTCCGCGTCCTCGCGTCAAGACCGTTTCCCATGCCTAGCCATTCGCTTGCCAACCTGCCTTCCTCAGGTTATATAAAAGTATAATTTGGGAGGAGCCCATGCACACCACAAACCTGCGCAAAGTCGGCGGTTCCGTCATGCTGGCCGTTCCGCCCGCCATCCTGGACCTGCTGCACTTGCAGGCCGGGGCCACCGTGGGCCTTGCCGTGGACAACGGCCGCCTTGTGGTCGAGCCTGCGCCGCGTCCGCGCTACACCCTGGACGAGTTGCTCGCCCAGTGTGACGCCACGGCCGCTCCGAGCGACGAGGACCAGGAGTGGCTGGGCGGCAAGCCGGTCGGAAGCGAGCTGCTTTGATGGAGCGCGGCGACATCTATCTCGTGTCCCTTGACCCCACGTCCGGCCACGAACAGCAAGGCACGCGTCCCGTTCTGCTCGTCTCGCCCACCGCCTTCAACCAGCTCACGCGCACGCCCATCGTGCTGCCCATCACCACGGGCGGCTACTTCGCGCGCACGGCAGGGTTTGCCGTTTCCCTCACAGGGGCCGGGACGAAGACCACGGGCGTCGTGCGTTGCGACCAGCCGCGCGCTCTCGACCTGGCCGCGCGCCACGGCCGCAAACTGGAAAGCGTGCCGGGGGCCATCGTCGAGGAAGTTCTGGCCCGGCTCTCGGTCCTCTTGACCTAGGTGTCTCGGAGCGCTGTGGGCATCGGCCGGTTGTCACCCCCGCCGATCGATGGCATCACCAGCCCGATGCCCCCCGTCCCGCACGTCCCTGGAGTCTCCATGACTCCCCCCCGTCGGCTTCCCCTCGCGCTCTCGTGCGTCCTGGCCGGGGTGCTCCTGTGGCCCGGCGAGGCCCTGGCCAACATCGGCGTGCCCATGATCATGCTCACGCTTCCGGGCATGGTCCTGACGCTTGCCCCCGTGGCGCTCCTGGAGATGCGGGTCCTGGCCGGGCGGCTGGCGCTGCCCGCCGGCACGGCGTTCCGGGTGTCCGCCTGGGCCAACGTGGCCACCACCTTCGTGGGCGTGCCCGTCACGTGGATTCTCCTCTACCTTCTGGAAGGGGTCACCGGGGGCGGACAGGCCTACGGCATCGAGACGCCCCTCAAGAAGCTCCTGGCCGTCACCTGGCAGGCCCCCTGGCTCATTCCCTACGAGATGGACGGAAACCTGCGGTGGATGGTGCCCACGGCGGCCATGTGGCTTCTCGTGCCCAGCTTCTTCACCTCCTGGTGGCTGGAAACGCGGGTGGCGCGCAGGCTGCTCCCGGACGCGGACCCCGCGCGCGTGAAGGCGGCCATGCTGCGGGCCAACCTCCTGTCCTACGTTTTCCTGGAACTGCTGGCCGTGGTCTGGCTCGTCTGGTCGGTCCACTTCGACAACTGACCCTTGGGCATCGGCCATGCAACAGACCGGAACGCCCGCGCACGGCCCGGACGGGATCACCGTCCACACCATCGGCCTCTCCAACCAATCCTCGGAACGCTTCCTCGACCTCCTGCGCCTGCACGGCGTGGACGCCGTGGCCGACGTGCGCTCGCGCCCCTACGCCAAATACGCCAAACACTTCTGCAAGGAGCCCCTGGAACGCCTTCTGCGCGCTGCCGGGATCGCCTACGTGTTCCTGGGCCATCTGGTGGGCGGCAAGCCCGACGACCCCGCGCTCCTGGGGCCGGACGGACTGCCCGATTACGCGCGCATTGCCGCCGCGCCGGGCTTCGCGGAGGGCATCGAGCGCATCGTCCAGGGGGCGCAACGCTACGCCGTCGCCCTGGCCTGCGCCGAGGAGGACCCCGCGCGATGCCACCGCAGCCTGCTCATCGCCCCGGCGCTCGCCGCGCGGGGCGTGCGCGTGCTCCACATCCGGGGCCACGGCGGCCTGGAACCCCACGCCCCACAGGCCCCGGCGGCGCGCGCCAGCCTGCTGGACCACACGGACTGACCCGCACCGCCTCCGCCCCGCCGGCGCTTTACTCTTGCCTGGCGCGCGGGTATCTTCACGCGCGTCGTGCTGGCGGTCGCGCGCGCTTGCCTGCTCGCCGTTTGTGCGCCCTCAGGCTGGACCATCCGCCCACAGGCAGGGCGGACCGTACGCTCTCAACAACGGACAAGGCTGCATGGAACCATCGAACCGTCATGTGGTGAAGCATCGCGGCAGGGTCACCCCCGCCATGCGCGAGGCGCTGCTGGGCCAGCGCAGCCAGGTCTTCTGGCTCACCGGCCTCTCCAGCTCCGGCAAGTCCACCATTGCCCACGCCGTGGAGGAGCGCCTCCACGCCATGGGCAAGCTCTGCTACGTCTTCGACGGCGACAACGTGCGCCACGGCCTCTGCTCCGATCTGGGCTTTCTCCCCGAGGAGCGCACCGAAAACATGCGCCGCATCGCCGAGATGGCCAAGCTGTTCATGGACGCGGGCGTGGTCTGCATGAGCGCCATGATCTCCCCCCTCCATGCCGACCGCGAACGCGTGCGCGACATCATCGGGCCGGAGCGCTTCCACGAGGTCTACATCGAATGCCCCCTGGAGGTCTGCGAACGGCGCGACCCCAAAGGGCTCTACAAGCTCGCGCGCGAAGGGAAGATCAAGAACTACACCGGCGTCTCCGCACCCTACGAGGCCCCGGCCGCGCCCGCCCTGACCATCCACACCGGCAACGCCTCCCTGGAGGAATGCGTGGACCAGCTCCACGGCTATGTGGTTTCCAAGGTGCTCCTTGGCGGCTAGGCCGCTTCGCCCATGAGACCGGCACGCCCGCTGCGCGTCGCGCTCCTGCTCCTGCTGGCCGCGCTCTGGCCTGGGCTCGCGGCGCTCGCCGCCGACTGTCCCAGCGTGGCCGTGCTGGCGGACATCCACTTCAAGGCGGGCGACGCGAAGAAGCTCCGCGCCGTGGACGACCTCAACGACTGGAGCGGGCTGGACCTGACCGTGGTGCTGGGCGACATCGTGGCCAGGCGCGGCACGGCCGAGGAGTACGCCCAGGCCCGCGACTTCGTGGAGCGCATCGAAGGCCCCCGCGTCCTGGTGTCCGGGAACCACGAATTCATGTACGCCGACGCCGGGCAGGACGGCAAAACCCCCTGGGGGCCGCCCGAACTGCGCCGCGAAAAGCTGGAACGCTTCCGGCGCGAGTTGGGCGCGCCCGAACTGCGCCAGGCCCGGGAGCTGGGCGGCTATCTCCTCGTGTTCCTCTCTGTGGACGCAGTGGAGGGGAAGACGCTCACGGAGCTTTCGCCCCAATCCCTGGACTGGCTCGCCTGTACCCTGCGCGATCACCCCGCGACGCCGACGCTCATCTTCTTCCACGCGCCCCTCAAAGGGACGCTGGAGAACTACGCCCCCAAGATCAACAACAAGGACCGCGTGGCCCAGCCTGCGGACGCGCTCGACGCCCTCCTCAAGCACAACCCGCAGGTGATCGCCTGGGTCTCGGGCCACACCCACACCAAACCAGACAACCCCGGCTTTCTCGCCGGGGTGAACCTCTACGACGGCCGCGTGGCGAACGTGCACACCCCGTCCTACAAGGGCGGCGCGCCCTGGACCAACGTGCTCACACTCTGCCCGGACAAGGTGACCGTGAAAACCTGGGACCACGCCGCCAGGCAATGGATGCCGGGCCTTGAACGCGTGATTCCCGCCGGGCGCTGAGCAGACGCCTCCGGCGGGTAGGGCTTTGCCCTGCGCCCGTTGGAGAAGGCTCTGCCCTCTCCAGAACTCTCCGCCCCCCCTGGCCCCGGCAATTGCTTCGCGGGCTTCACCGGCTGCGCCCTCGTGTCCCTGTCCTGGGTGGCCCTGCGCCTGACCCTCGCGGCTGATCGTCTTCAAATCGGTCAGACGCGAGGGGTCAGGCGCAGGGCCACCCAGGACAGGGACGGCTCACGGCACGGCAGACACCCGCCGGAAACGCGCTCCATGCAGCGCTTCTCCCGGCTGACCGACTTGAAGACGATCCACCTGTTCTCCCCGCGAACAGGTCTGGGACCGGCAACACAGGCGCGGCCGCTGATTCCCGCGAAGCGGAAAGGGAGTCCAGAGGGCGTAGCCCTTTGGCTGCCGGAGGCATCATCTCCGGCATCTTCTCCTGCGTATCGCCCCGGCAGCTTCTCCGGCCGCCGCGTGCGCAACCGGGCTTGGGCCTGACTGAAATTGCTGTGGCCCTGCGCGACCCGAGGCGCTAGGGAGTGTGCCATATCCTTCCCGCGAGGGGGTCCGTCATGCAGTCAGGCCGTCTGGATTTCGTCGACAATCTGCGTCTCGCCATGATCGTGCTGGTGGTGGTGATGCATGCGGCGGTGACGTATTCGGGGTTCGGTTCCTGGTATTACAAGGAGCCGCAGCCCCTTTCGCCGTGGGAGGTGCTGTTCTTCGCCACGTTCCAGAGTTTTCTGCAGGCCTTTTTCATGGGCCTGCTCTTCCTGGCGGCGGGATATTTCGCCGCCATGTCGCTGGAACGCAAGGGCACCGGAGATTTCGCGCGGGGCAGGCTGGCGCGCCTGGGGCTGCCCACGCTGGCGTATGCGCTCGTGGTGCATCCGGTGACGGTCTACTGGCTGGCGGACGTCGGGGGGCTTCAGGCGCGGGTGGGCTGGTGGGATTTCCTGGGCTGGTATGTGGGGGGCCTGCGTTTTGCGGGCGGCACGGGGCCCATGTGGTTCGCCCTGGCGCTTCTGGCGTTCAGCCTGGTCCACGCGGCGCTGCCGGGCCGGGCGGCCGGAGCGGGACGCGGAGCGGGCGGGCGGATCGGCGTGGCGGGCGTGGCGGGGCTGGTGCTGCTGGCTTCGGCGGGGGCGTTCGCGCTGCGTCTGTCGTGGCCCATCGGGACCAGCGTGCTCAACATGCAGCTCTGTTATTTTTCCCAATACGTGATCCTGTATGTTGTCGGAGCCGTGTCCTTCCGGCGCGGCTGGCTGGACCGGCTCACGCCGGGCTTCGGCAGGGGGCTCGTGGGGACGGCCCTGGCGCTCGCGCCGACGCTGACGGTTTTTTTAATCCTTGCGCGCGGTTCCGAGGCGGGGGTGGAGGCCTTTCGGGGCGGCTTCACGTGGCAGAGCGGGTTCTACGCCTTGTGGGAGTCCGCCACGGGGGTGTGCATGTCCCTGGGGCTGTGGGCCGTGTTCCGGGAGCGCTTGCCGCGCAAGGGGGCGCTGGCGGCGTGGGGGTCGGCCAACGCCTTCGCGGTGTACATGTTCCACGCGCCGGTGCTGGTGCTGGTGTCGCTGGCCGTGCGGGGGCTGCACTGGGCGGCGCTGCCCAAGTTCCTGCTGGTGAGCGCCCTGGGCGTGCCCGCGAGCTTCCTGGCGGCGTGGGCCTTGCGGAAGCTGCCGGGCGTGGCGGCGCTGACGCGTTCGTGAGGGGATGAGGCCCGGGGGAGCGCGCTCCCCCGGACGGGCGGATCAATCTAGAACTTCGCCAGCACTTCCAGGGCCTTCTCGTTGTCCTTCACCCAGGCGTGGAGGTCTTCCAGCACGTCGCGGGCGCTCTTCCTGGGCTCCCAGCCGAAGGTCTCGCGCACCTTGGCCGTGTCGGTGACGTAGATGGCCATGTCGGCCGGGCGGTTCACCGGGTCGGCGGCGATGTCCACCTTGTTGCCGGTGATCTCCTGGCAGAGGAGCGTGGTCTCCAGGAGCGAGAGGCTCACGTCCAGGCCGCCGCCCACGTTGAAGACGCCGCCGTCGGCCTTGTTCCAGTCGGCCAGCTGCAGCTCGATGAGGTCGAAGAGGTCGGCGGGGTGGAAGAGGTCGCGCACCTGTTTGCCCTGGCCGCCGAAGCCGATGTATTTGAGCGGGCGCTTGAAGTAGTGGGCCTGCATCCACAGGGAGAACACCCCCTGGTCCACCTTGCCGAACTGCCACGGCCCGGCGATGACGCCGCAGCGGTTCACCACGCCCCGCAGGCCGTACATGGAGCGGTATTCCTCCAGCACGAACTCGGAGCAGAGCTTGGTGGCCCCGTACATGGTCTTGGCCCCGTAGATGGGGAAGCGCTCGGAGACGCCCGCCGGGCTCCAGCCCTCGGGGCCGGTCTCGGCGGCCCAGACCAGCCGGGTGGCACCCTCGTTGACGGGCACGGCGTTGAGCGGATCGTAGGCGTAGACGCGGCTGGTGGAGAGGAACACCACGTCGGCCTTGTGCAGGCGGCACATCTCCAGGCAGTTGATGGTGCCCGTGAGGTTGGTGTTCACCAGGTATTCGGGGCTGCCGCCGAAGCCGGCCAGCACGGAGGGCTCGGCCGAGCACTCCAGGAGCAGGCCGATGGGCGTCTCGAAGCGCAGGTCCTCGGGGTTGCGGATGTCGCCGTGCACGAAGCGGATGCCCGCGTCCGCAAGGCGGGGCAGGTTGTATTCGGAGCCCCGGCGCTTGAGGTTGTCCAGAACGAGGACTTCGCGGCCCGGGTAGCGGTTCTTGAAGGCCATGGCCAGGTTGGAGCCGACGAATCCGGCCCCGCCGGTAACGAGGATCGCGCCGTCGCGGTGCGTCATGGGATATGCCTCCGGGGCCTGCGGAGGCCCTGCGTGGATTCTTGTGGGGGCAACGGGTATCAGGCGGGCGGGAGGCCGTCCAGCCAGTTTTCGACGGCCAGGCCGGGCACCCGGGCGAACTCGCGCACGTTGTTGGTGACGAGGGTCAGCCCGAGGCTGCGCGCGTGGGCCGCGATGAGCATGTCCATGGGGCCGATGGGCGTCCCGGAGCGTTTCAACTCCGTGCGGATGTCGCCGAAGTGCCGGGCGGCCGCCGCGTCGAAAGGCAGCATGACCAGTTCGTCCAGGAGCGCCTGGAGGGCCAGGCTGTTCTCCTGCCTGTAGCGGCTGGCGGTCACGCCGGATTCCAGCTCCGCGAGCGTGATGGCCGAGATGCAGGCCTGCCCGAAGGGATGGGCGGCAAAGCGCCTGCGCACCTCGGGGGGCTGGCGGTTGAGCACGTAGACGCAGATGTTGGTGTCCAGCATGAAGCTGGGCGTCACAGCGGTTCGCGCTCCTCCATGGGGGGATAGTCTCGGTCCACGGCGATCGCGCCCTTGAATTTGCCGCAGGCGGCCCAGAAGCCGTCCCAGGAGCGCTCTTTGGGCGAGAGCACCACCTTGTCGCCCACCTTCTCGATGAACACCTCGTCGCCCTCGAAGGCGAATTCCCGGGGCAAACGTACGGCCTGGCTGCCGCCGTTCTTGAAGAGCTTGGCCGTCTGCATGGGGTCCTCCGTGTCTATACTGCGTGTATAGACACGACGGGCGGCCCGGTCAAGCCCGGGCGGGCAAAAGGCGTATCAAGGCGCGTGCCCAGCAAACCTTGTGCGCTGTTAGCATGCAAGCCGCCGGTCGTGCTCACCCCCGCGCCGGCGTGCGCACGAACTGGGCCAGCACCAGGGAGACCACGGCCAGGGCCGCGCCGATCAGGAAGGGGATGCGGTAGTCCACCAGCCAGAGCCAGCCGCCCAGGGCCGGGATGAACACCGCCGCGATGTGGTTGATGGTGAAGCCCACGGCCGAGCTGGGCGCGATGTCGGGCTTGTCGGCGATCTTCTGCAGGTAGGTGCGGATGCACACGGCGAAGTTGAAGCAAAGGTAGTCCAGGATGAACATGATCCCGGCCAGGATGTGGGAGTCGGTGTAGGCGTAGGTCAAGAACACGAGCACGGCGCTCACGTACTCGATGCTCATGAGGGCGCGTTCGCCGTGGCGGTTGATCATGCGCCCGATGATGGGGTTGGCCACCCAGGCCACGATGTTGTTCACCACGAAAAGGGCGCTCATGGCCGCCAGGGAGTACTCGAACTTCTTCACCAGCAGGAACGTGGCGAAGACCATGAAAATCTGCCTGCGCGAGCCCGAAAGGAACGTGAGCGCGTAGTAGAGCCAGTAGCGCGAGCGCAGGATCATCCGCTTGTGCTGGGCGGGCAGCGACTTGTCGGAGGGGTCCTGGAACACGGCCCACAGGCCCATGAGGGCCACGCTGCCGCCGATGAGCGCGAAAAGCTGGGCGTAGGAGAGATGCCCCGAGAGGAAGAAGATCAGCGCGCCCACGCCGATGTTGGCCACCGCCGCCACCGAGCGCAGCCGCCCCAGCACCACGGGGGCCATCTCCAGGCTGAAATACTGCAAAGACAGCGACTGGTTGAGCGTCTCGTAATAGTGGAACCCCGTGCTCATGAGGAGCGTGGTGAACACGACGCCCCAGAAGCTGGGGAAAAGACCCGTCATGGACACGCCCAGGCCCAGGAGCAGCACGGAGAGCGCCGCCGCGCGGTGCTCCGAGAGCACCAGCAGGATGTAGATCACCAGCAGCGACAGGAAGCCCGGCACCTCGCGCACCGATTGCACGAGGCCCACCTGGAAGGCGTCCAGCGAGGCGGCGTCCACGCAGAAGTTGTTGAGGATGGTGGCCCAGCCCTGCATCCCCACCTGGGAGGCGATGGTGGCCACGAGAAGAAAAACGTACATGCGGCGCTGCGAATCGGACATGAAGAATCCTGAACCGACGAATGAGGTGCGGGATTCTGCCAGAAATCGACGTGCAGGTCGAGGGCGACATGGGCGATGCAGCGCCTGGGTGGTTGCCATCCGGAGCGGTGTCGGCCATAGTCCGCGCCAGCCGCTTTACAGGAGCCATCGTTGCTGCACTTGGACGCGAAAACGGTCGCCGTCATCGGAATCATCCTGCACATGGCCCTGGCCCTGGTGCTGACGCAAACCTACCTGACCCGCAAGACCTACCCCGGCTTCCTCCCGTGGATCGTCAGCCAGGCGATGTGGATCGTGGGCAGCGCGGCCGTGTACCTGCGGGGCGCGATCGGCGAGGTCGCCTCGGTGATCGTGGGCAACGCGGCCTATCTGGCGGTGATGGTCCTGCTCTCGCTGGGGCATACGCTCTTCTACGGCTACGACAGGCGCGGCGTGCGCCTGAAGGTCCACCTGGCCCTCTCCGCCGTGGTCCTGGCCGTGGCCATGTGGTTCCTCTTCGTCCACAACAGCCTCCAGGCGCGCATCGTCAACCTCTCGCTGGGCCTGGCGCTCCTGCTCCTGGACACGGCGGCCGCGCCCCTGCTCCACCCTGACGGGCGGCGCTATTCCATCCAGGCCTCCATGAGCGCCTGCTATTTCCTGGTGGTGCTCTGCCTGCTGGGCCGGGCCGTGGCCACTGCGGGGACCCCGGGCATCAGCGACATGCTCAGCCAGGACGCCTGGCTCACCCTGGTGCTGGCCGTGGGCCTGGTGTCCATGGTCTTCTCGGTCTACGGCTTCGTCACCCTCACCCAGAGCCGCGTGGAGGAGGAACTGCTGGAGGCTCAGGCCACCCTGCGACGCCAGGCCGAAACCGACCCCCTCACCGGCCTGAGCAACCGCCGCGCCTTCGACGACATCGCCCGCCACGACGAACGCCTCGCCCGGCGCTACGCACAGCGGCTCTCCCTGGTGCTCTTCGACCTGGACGACTTCAAGGCCGTCAACGACACCCACGGCCATCAGGCGGGCGACGCCGTGCTGGCCGCCGTGGCCCGCACCTGCCTGGAGAGCGTGCGCGACGTGGACACCCTCTGCCGCTGGGGCGGCGAGGAGTTCGCCCTGCTCATGCCCCAGACCGGGGTCGAAGAGGCGCGCGAGGCCGCATGCAGGCTCCAGCAGGCCCTGGGCGGCCTGGTCCTGCCGGAGCTGCCCGGACTGCGCGTCACCGCGAGCTTCGGCGTGGCCGAACTGGACGGCGAACCCTTCGCCGGGCTGGTGGCCCGCGCCGACCGCGCCCTCTACAAGGCCAAAGGCCAGGGCAAGAACCGCGTGGACGCCTGCGCCGCGCCGCAGCCCTGAGCGCCGCCCCGGGCTAGAGAGCTCCGGCCTGCCGTCCGCCGCGGACGCCCGCCCGCCTCGGAAACCTCCCGGCAGGCCGCGACCGCCGCCCGTTGGACCTGGACGCCTCTCCCCGCGAGGCCCGTCCTCCCGCTCCCTCCCCGCGCGGGCTTTGCCAGGAGGGGGGGATTGCGCTATCAGTGGCGCGCCGCCGCGCGCGGTCATCCAACCATGAAGCACATCCCCATCCTTTCCACGCTGACGCACTACTACGGCGTGTTCCATCGCCACGTGGGCAACCGCCTGCTCGCGCTCTTCGTCCTCATCCTGGCGGGCGGGCTCACCGAAGGCCTGGGCTTCACGCTCTTCATCCCCCTGCTGGGCGTGGAGGGCGGCGAAGCCGCCGACAACGCGCCCACGCGCTTCGTGCGCGAGGCCTTCGCCGCGCTCGGCATCAAGTTCAGCCTGGCCTCGCTCCTGATGCTGCTGGTGGGCACGTTCCTGCTCAAGGGCGGCTTCGTGCTGGCCCAGGCCGTGTTCAAGGCTCGCCTCCAGACCAACCTGGAACGCGACCTGCGCCTCCGGTTTCTCGACCGCTACGCGCAGATGAGCTACCGCTTCTACGCCTCGACCAACCAGGGCCACCTGAACAACATCATCACCACGGAGATCGGCAGGGCTCTTTCAGGGCTCAACAACTACGTCAACCTGATCATCAATCTGGTCTACATCGCCATCTACGTGGCCCTGTCCATGACCATCAACGCGCCTCTCACCCTGGGCGTGGTGGCGGCCTGCCTGGTGGCGGCCCTGTTCCTCAAACGGGTC
>NZ_JBZVFJ010000007.1:0-53415 GCF_058402725.1 Fundidesulfovibrio sp.
GTTCATCCGTTTCTCAGCAACGGCGGGGTGTCCGGTTTAGCGGGGGCAACTCCAGAAACGGCCTTTTTTTCAACGCGCTGCTTGGGTTTTCTTGGACACCAACTTGGACGTATGGAACGGACGTCCTGGACGTCGAAGACCCACTTCCAACGGACTGCTAAGGACCGCACTGGTCTGATTGACGGGCAGCTATTTACCCCGTCAGAGGAGACCGGAATGAACGTCCTGGGCTGGTATGAATCGGGAGCACCGCAGGAGATGGCGGCCCCGAGGCGAAGCTCCCAGCATCGACTGTCCGCGAGAAGCCGAACGCGTTCCTGCACAGCAAACTTTACACGCTGTTGCAGGATAACAGGCTCCTGGAGTACCATGAGCCTACGTGTTCCATTTCTGCTCCCGCAACGGCCTGTGCAGCATGGACGACATAAGTCCGCGCCAACTCACCGAGCAGGTGCTCATGTTCCGACAGTGCAAAGACAAGAGAGAGAAGCTGAAGCAACTCGTTGAGTTACTGAAGCAGCATGAATTGGCTGCGCAAGCAAAACCCATCCAGAGACGGGATGAGCGTATTTATTGATTTAGAATACAGAATATAACTATTAAATTATAAAACAAATTTTGCAATTTAAATTCGGACACAACATGCAATACGCCTGCTTAATGCGCCTTTACATCAACACACGCCAGCACATACAGTGTCAAATGTTGTTTACATCTGTTGCATACCATCGAATGGTGAGGGCGTTGAAAGGTTCTCAAGACTTTCAGAGGTTTTATACTCTTGCCAAGCATGCATGATGCGGGCTACATATTTTACGGCAACGTCTCAATTCATTATTTACGAACTGCACTAATGCCGTCCAAGCCTGTGCGGATTTAAAGGGTTATTCTGGTGGCTTTAACATCCAAGACCTGCCAATCTCTGGTCTTTATGATCCTAATCGGTTGCTCCGCATGCCTTTCAGGCCTTGCGTACCGTGCATTGAATGCCTCAACGATCTCCTTTCGAGAAGGGGAGTCCCTATGGATGAATGGGCGCGAAGTCGAGGCGCTGGCCGCCTTTCGCCGTGCTGCCAACGCCGGAGCCCTTCGGCCAGGAATGGCCCTCAAGCTTGCCGCAGCAGCCTTTGCCGCAGGGGACAAAGCAACCGGGCAGTTCGTGCTTTCCCGCTTGATCAGCTCGGATGTTACCTTGACACCCGAGACCCTCAATGCCGTGGCCGGCGTCTTCGATCAATACGGCATGCCCCTGAAGGCCCTGAATGCACTGAACAGGGCGGGGGATGCCATCCTGCGGTCGGAATCCGCCGCCACCTATCTTGCGGACCTCAAGGCGCGTTCCGGGGACACCACGGGGGCGCAGCGGCTCTATCGGGCAGTGCTCGCCAGATACCCCGACAGCCTGACTCCGGCGCTGGGCCTGGCCCAGCTCCTGGCCTGGAGCGGCAGCACACAGGAGGCCGAGGCCCTTTGCCGCTCCGTGCTCACCCGTAACCCGGACGACCGGCAGGCCAGGATCGTCCTGGGCAGGGTTCTAACCGCCGCCGGACGCTTCGAGGAAGCCATCGTCGAATACCGCAAAGCCCTGGAGAAGACGTCATGACCGACCGCATGAAAAGGGCGTCTGGCCCGGCCGCGCTCCTTCTGGCTGTCTTGCTGCTCACGGCGGGGTTCGCTTCAGCCCAGACGCCCGTTGCGTCTCCATCGACGCCCCCGGCCGGCGTCGTGCAGTCCTCCGGCGACATACCCGACTGGATGGCCCGGCTGGAGCTGGCTCGGCTCCTGAGCTACGTCAAGCGGTATGGCGAGTCTGTGGACGAATACCGCAAGGTACTGGCCGCCAAGCCCGACATGACCGAGGCCAAGGCCGAACTGGCCAGAGTGCTCATGTGGAGCGGCAAGGCAGACGAGTCCCGGGCGCTCCTCGATTCGATCGCGCCGGGTGAACTCTCCGGCGAGGATAGGATGCTGATGGCGGACCTCTTCGTCATGCGCAAGGAGTACGGCAAGGCGGAGGCCATTTACCGCGAACTGCTCAAAACGACGCCGGACGATGCCGCCGTCAGGATGCGCCTGGCGGAGGTGCTCAGCTGGACCAAGCGCTACGGCGAGGCCATCACCCTGTACGAAAAGGTCCTGGAAGCGCTTCCCGGCGACGTTCAGGTGCGGCGCAGATACGCCCAGGTGCTCTCATGGGCCGGAAGGCAGCAGGACGCCATTCGGGAATACCGGCGTTCCTTGGGGCAATAAGGCGCGGCGCTCCATGATCTCCAAAGCGCTTTCCATCCGTAAGTCGCATGGATGCCATGACGGCGCTCCGGCTGGGACGCCCATGGCTCGCTGGATGCTGCGCAAGGCGCTTTGGCGGGCAGTGGTCCTTGCCGTCGCGGCCCTGGCGGTGCTGTGCTCCCTGCCGGAGGCGTTCGCCCAGCCCCCGAATCCTGCCCCGGCCGCAGGCGGCATGACCGATGCCGAAGCGCGCCTGGAGCTGGCCCGGCTGCTCTCCCGGCAGCAGTCCACGCTGGACCAGGCCGAAACCGAATACAGCCGCGCCCTGGCCTCGGCGCCTGGGGACGCCCGGATCATCCTGGAACTCGCCGAGGTCCTGGTCAGGATGCGCCGCTACCAGGAGGCGCTCAACCTGCTGGAGTCGCTCGCCCGGGCGGCCCGTCCCAGGCCGGAGGTTCTTGCCCTCCTGGGCGACATCCGGCTCTATTCGGGGGACGTCCCCGGGGCGGCCATGGCCTACGGCCGGGCTTACTCCGTCAGCCCGGCGCTGCCCGGGCTGGAGCTGAAGCTGGCACAGGCCTTGAGCTGGTCCGGCAAGCCGCGCGAGGCGCTGCCCCTGCTCGAACGACTGAACGCAACGCGGCCGGACGACGCCGATGTCGCCGTGCTGTTCTCCCAGGCCCTGGCCGCCGCCGGCAAGCGGGAGCAGGCCGCAAGGCTGGTCACCGCGCTCCTGGAGAAGACCCCCGAGGATGCGGGCCTCCTGCTGGCCGCCGCGGACATCCAGACGGAAGCGGGCCGCGCCCGGGAGGCCATCGGACTCTTCGAGCGCGCGCAACGCAATGATCCCACGGGAAAGGCCCGGGCGGCCCATGGCGACCGGTCCGTCACGTGGGGCGATTTCTACCGGGCCGAGGACGCGGTGCGCGCCGCCATCGCCGCTACGGGCACCACGCGCGAGCTGACCCTCAAGCTCGCTTCGGTGCTGACCGGGGCGCAGCGCTACGAGGAAGCCGCAGAGCTCTACGAGAAGCTGCTCGCGGAGCGCCCCGGCGACGATCAGGCGTTGGCGGGGCTCGCGCGCCTGCGTCTCCAGGAGAAGAACCCCGCCACCGCCCTGGAGCTGGCCGGGCGCATCTCCCGGGACGCTTCGGGATCCCTGGAGGCACTGCGCCTGAAGGCGCAGGCCCAGGCGGATTCGGGCAACCTGGACGCCTCCCTGAGCGCGGCGCGGGAAGCGGCCGGGAACCCCGGCGCGACATCCCGGGACTTCACGAAGCAGGGTGACCTTCTCCACCGCAAGGGGGACAAGGAGCAAGCCCGTGAGGCCTATCGCCGTGCCGCCACGATGGAGCCGCCCGACCCGTGGGCGAAGTGGCGGGCCTCCGGCGAGGAAGAGGCGGCGCTGCCATCCGACGCCGCGCAGTTGGCGGAGCTGGCCTCCAGGCTGAAGGAGGCGGGCCGCTTCGAGAAGGCCGGACAGTTTTACCGCAAGGCGCTGGCGCAGGATGCCGGTTGTTTCCCCGCCAGCCTGGGCTTGGCAGAACTGCTCGCGGCCACCGGCTGGCGCAGGGAAGCTCTGACGATTCTGGACCGGCTGGCCGGGGACTACCCCGGGGTGTCCAAGGTGCTCCTGACCAGGGCGCGCGTGCTGGGCTGGGCCAAGCGCTACGACGAGTCCCTGGCCGCATACGAGGCGCTGCACCGTCTGCGGCCCGAGGACCCCGTGCCCCTGCGCGAGGCGGCACGGGTCGCCTTTTGGGGCAAGATGCCCCAGCGCGGGGCCCGGCTCTATGCCGCGCTGGAAGACGGCGACTACCCTCGGAAAGTGCGGGAATCCGCCGCGCTGGAGCGGATCGCCAAAACGGAGGGGTTCGACAGCCGCTTCAGCGGCGCGATCAAAGCCAATGACACGCTCCTGGCCGCCGAACCCGGCAACCAGGAGGCCCTTTTCGACCGGGCCCAGGCGGCCTGCGCCCTGGGGCTTTGCGACCAGGAGGAGGCCACGTACCGCCGCCTGCTGGCGATCGATCCCCTGCACACGCTGGCGGGGCAGGCCATGGATCGCCTGCGCTGGCGCAACGCGCCTTCCCTCAGGACCGCCTTCTCCGTGTGGGACGAGGACGGCAAGGGGGGGCGTCTGGCCCAGATAACCCGCTACCGCTGGGACGTGGAAGCCACGCTTCCCGTGGAGGGCCACTTCTACCTGCGCGTGGCCCAGCATTTCTGGCTGGAAGACCCCAAGACGCCCCAGGAGGCCCAGCAGAACCAGGGGGGGCAGGGACAGGCCAGGCTGCCGGTCCGCCGTTTCGACGGCTCGTACTGGGCCGAGGGGCAGACGCTGGGAGCCGGAGGACGGCTGAACGAATGGCTTTCGGGCGACTTCGCCTTCACCAACAAGCAGTACTTCGACACCCGGCTGCGCCCCCTGTATTCGGGGCTGGCGCGCATCGAGGCCAATCTGCGCGACGTGGCGCGGCTCGCGGTCTTCTACCAGCGCACCGACGAGATAACCAACGACCTGAGCCTCGCCCAGGGCATCCAGATCGACAACTGGGGGGCGTCGTTGCGCCTGCAGCCCGTCCGGCGCGTGGAGCTGTCCTTTCAGGGCCGCCACCTGAACTACAGCGACGGCAACCAGGGCGCATACCTCCGCGCCGACGCCGGATTCACGCTCACCGACCATCCCCACGAGCTGAAGCTCACCGCCACCGGCGAATACCGCGACACCCGCGAGCTGAGCAAATACGTCTCCGTGGAAGGGACCCTCGTCACCATCATCCATCCCTACTGGACCCCGCAAAACTACTCCGCAGGGGCGCTGACGCTGGGCTGGCGGCACGATCTGTCCCGGGAATTCTTCTGCGGGGCGCGGCAGCATTTCTACGGCATCCAGGTGTCCGGCGGCACGGATACCGACAGGAACCCCTTCTGGCGGCTGGAGACGGAGTACGGCAACGACCTCACCGACAGATGGTCGGTCTCCCTCAAGGGGCTCATCCACCGCTCGCAGCAGTGGGACGCCCTGGGGGCGTGGACCGGCCTGACCTACAGGTTCTAGGAGACCGCGTGGCCAAGAAACCGGCGATACTCGCCCCCGTTGTCGGCATGGGGCTTCTGGCGTGCATGGTCGCAACGTTCTTGTACCTCATCGTGCGCACGGCGCTCTTCCTGGAGGCCGACTACCACTGGTACGAGAAGATCCTGGCGTTTTTCCTGCTGCTTGCCGAAATCTTCACCATGACCCACGCCTTCGGTTATTTCCTCAATCTCTTCCATGTGATCGCCAAGCCTTCCGGCCCCAAGTACTCCATGGAGGACGTCCCTCCCCTCGAGAGTTATCCGCCGGTGGCCATCGTCGTCTCCTCTTACCACGAGCCCCTGGACATCATCGAGGACACCCTCACCTGCTTTTACAACCTGACCTACCCCAACAAGCGCATCTATTTTCTCGACGACACCCGCTACGGCCTGTCCGGCCAGGATGCGGAAGCCATGGCCGCCTACCGCGCGGACGTGGACGCGTTGTGCAAGCGCATCGGCGTCAATTTGTTCCGGCGCAGATGGCACGGGGCCAAGGCGGGCATGATCAACGATTTCCTGGCCTTCCTCGAAGGGAGAGAGGTCGAGGGGTTCGTTTTCCACGGCTTCGAGGACGGCCCGAAGGATCGCGACGAGAAGTACATCATCATCTTCGACGCGGACCAGAACCCCTTCCCGGATTTCGTCGAGCCCATGGTGGCCTTCATGGAGGCCAACTCCAGGCTGGCGTTCATCCAGACGCCCCAATACTACACGAATTTCGAGTCCAACCGGGTTGCCAGGGCCGCCGGGCTCCAGCAGGCGATCTTCTACGAGTACATATGCGAAGGAAAAAGCATGCAGGACGCCATGTTCTGCTGCGGCACCAACGTCATCTTCCGCCGAGAGGCCCTGACGTCGGTGGGCGGCTTCGAGGAGCATTCGGTCACGGAGGATTTCGCCACGTCCCTCAAGTTCCATCTGGGGGGCTGGTCTTCGGCGTACCTCAACAAGGTGTGCGCCTTCGGCATGGGGCCGGAGGATCTGGGCGGCTACTTCAAGCAGCAGTTTCGCTGGGCGCTCGGCACGGTGGGGTTGTTCAGGGAAATCCTGGCGGGCTTTTTCCGCAATCCGCACAGGCTGCCGGCGGGCAAATGGTGGGAGTACTTCCTGTCCGGAACGCACTACTTCGTGGGCTGGGTGATGTTCATCATGATCCTCTGCCCGGTGCTCTACCTGTTCCTGGATGTGCCGAGCTTCTTCGCCAGGCCGGAAATCTACTTTTTGTTCTTCTTCCCCTACATACTGCTCACGTTCACGCTCTTCATCTACACGCTTACGAAGCGACGGTACGGCGTGATGGAAATGGGCGTGGGCATCGTGCTCCAGGCAATCACGTTCCCGGTGTACATGAAGGCCTCGCTCCAGGGGCTCCTCGGCATCCGGGGCAGCTTCGGCGTGACGCCCAAAGGAGGGAGCACGTCGCTGCCGCTGCACATGCTGTGGCCCCAGGTCCTCACCTGCATGGCGGCCGCAGGGGCCGTGACGTACGGGCTCAATCGCATCTATTACGAAGGCGAGCCCTTGGACGCCATCCTGGTCAACTGCCTGTGGTGCCTGTACCATCTGGCGATCCTCTCCACCGTGCTCTACTTCAACCATCCGGAGGAGCCGAGGCATGGCTGACCGCTGGAAGAAGCTCTGCTCCGTCCTGGCCGTGGCGGCCCTCCTGCTGCCCGCGCTGGGAACGCCGCGTTCCGCGCTCGGCGAAAGCCGGGTGCCCTTCGGTTTCGTGCTGGACGGCTACCCCATAGAAGCCGCCCGGTTGAAGGCCCTGCGCGAGCAGACGGGCGTGGACTTCGCCATGGTGACCTTCTTCCTGCAGTGGCCGCACGAGCCCTCGGGGGGTCATTTCCCCATGGACACGCTCAAGGCTGTCGACGGAACCGGGGCGCTGCCCTGCATCACCTGGGAGCCCATGACCATCCTGAACGGGAAGGAATCCGCCATCGACGCCAAGGACATCCTTTCCGGGCGCTACGATCCCTACATCGACCGCTTCGCCCGGGGCGCGAAGGAGTATGGCAGGCCGCTCTTGATCCGCTTCGCCCACGAGATGAACCTCGAACGCTACCACTGGGGAGGCCCGGCAGGCTTCTACGGACCCCAAAGCCCTGCCCTCTACCGCCAGATGTTCCGCCATGTGGCCCAGCGGTTCAGGGCGGCCGGGGCCACCAACGCGCTGTTCGCCTTCTGCCCGAACGCGGAATCCCTGCCTCACCCGGAGCGCGACAACGCCCGCTGGAACGTGGCCCGGGCCTACTATCCGGGGGACGACGTGGTCGACGTGGTCGGCATGGACGGCTACAACTGGGGAACGACCCAGACCAGAGACAGGCACGGCTGGAACAGCACGTTCCGGAGCTTCCCGGACATCTTCGGGCAGATGCGCGCGGAGCTAGCCGCCATGGCTCCGGCGAAGCCCATGATGGTGTTCGAGATGGCCTCTGCCGCCCAGGGCGGCGACAAGACGGCCTGGCTGCGCGAGGCGCTTGAGACCGCGGCGTCCTGGAATCTGGTTGCCCTCAACTGGTTCGAGGCCGACAAGGAAGTGGACTGGCGACTGGCGGCGTGCGCGGGCCCGGTATTGCCGGCGCTCCTGCGGGCGAAAACCGCGCAAGGCCCGTCCGGCGTTGCCGCAGCGCTCCAAGCGAGAAAACAATGACCGCAGATTCGGCCGCAATCTCCCGCAAGGCCACGGGCCCGGCGCGGGTGCTCGTGGTGGATGATTCCAGGACCATGCGCAACCTGATCCTGGAACTCCTCATGGGCCCGTTCGAATGCCTCCCGGCCACGGACGGCCTGGACGCCTTGGAGCAGTTCACGGCCTTCAAGCCGCATATCGTCCTGCTGGACCTGGACATGCCCCGCATGGGCGGCCTGGATGTCATCCAGCGGATAAGACAGGGGCTGGGAGATCACGACACCTTCATCATCGTCCTCTCCGGGCACGAGGAGAACGCGCTCAAGGCCGAGGCCCTGAACCGGGGCGCGAACGATTACCTCACCAAGCCGTTCCACCCGGAAGAGCTGAAGGCCCGGGTGGGCGTGGCGGAAAGGCAGGTGGCCCTCAACATCGAGCTTCGCGATGCGTACTCGCGCATTTCCGAGGAGATAGCCCTGGTCGCCACACTGCAAGGCCAGCTCCTGCCCAGCCGGGAGATCCAGGTCGAGGGGCTGGAGCTCACGAGCCTCTACCGTCCTTCGGGCCAGGCCAGCGGCGACTACTACGACTACTTCCCCCTGGAGGACGGGCGCATCCGGGTGGTCCTGGCGGACATCGCCGGGAAGGGGGCGCGGGCGGCGTTCCTCATGGCCATGCTCCACGTCTTCTTCCGGATGGGCAAGCAGGAGGGGCACTCCCTGGAAAAGACCGTGTCGCTCATCAACAACCATTTCATGGAGATAAGTCCCTCCGGCTGCGACTTCGCCACGCTGTTCACGGGGGACATCGACCTCGCCGCCGGAACCTTCACCTACATCAACGCCGGGCATTGCCCGGGGCTAATGCGCCAGCCGGACGGCGGCACGGCCCGGCTTGAGGCGCTGACCTACCCCCTGGGCTTCCTGCCGATCAGCTTCATGCCCGAGAGCGTGCCGTTCGAGCCGGGAGCCGGACTTTTTCTCTATTCCGACGGCATGTTCGAATGGGAGGTGGCCCCCAACAGGATGCTCTCCCTGGAGGAGTTCCTGACCCAGGCGGAAGACGCCTTTTCCGGGCCGGGGATGTTCCTGGACAAGCTCTCCGGCAGACTCAAGGCGCTGGCGGAATCCCCGCCCGTGTACCTGGACGACCAGACCGCCCTCTGGATCCGCAGGCCCGGGCCTCATGGCGCATGAACAAACAGCATAAAGGTATCTGCAGACATGGAAATCAAGGCGACGCTCACAGATGGGGTGCTGGTGGTCGAATTTCTCGGTCGCAGGCTGGACGCCTCCAACGCAGGGGGGTTCAAAAGCAGGATGGTCGACCTGATCAACCAAGGCAACTTGGTGTTCGCGCTGGACTTCAGCGGCCTGGAATTCATGGACAGCACGGGGCTCGGCGCACTCGTTTCCTGCTTGAAATCCCTCGGGGGCCAGGGTGATCTCGTATTGTTCGGGCTGAGCGAAGGCGTGCGCAAGGTTTTCGTCGTCACCCGCCTGGACAGGGGCGTCTTCAGGATCTTCCCCGGCAAAGAGGACGCGCTCCGGGCGCTCTCGGAGAAGGCGACATGATCCCGGGCGACGCGCGCGTCATCACCATCCGCATGGAGGCGAACCTGGAGAACGTGGCCCTCGCGGGGGCTGCGGCGTACGCCATCTGCGCGAGGGAGAGCTTCAGCCAGGACGAAGCGGCCCTGGTTGAGCTGGCGGTCTGCGAGGCGCTCAACAACGCCATCATCCACGGGCTGAAAATGGACCCGGGCGCATGGGTGGAGATGGAGGTGGCGGTGCGCTCCGGCCGCATCGCCTTCCGGCTGTGCGACTGCGGGGAGGAAATGCGCGAAGACATCTCCAGGCTCGGCCGGGATGCCGTCGATCCTTTGGCCACGGGCGGCAGGGGCGTCGCGATCATACGGGAGATCATGGAGACCGTCCGTTATGAACGCAGCGGGGGGAGAAACATCCTGACCATGGAAAAGGTTGTCCGCGAAGAACCGCTTCCCACCACATGAACACCCTCACCGACAGGCGTGAAGCCCGCCTCCCCATCGAGTCTATCATCTTGCCGTTTTTCGGTTCAAGGGCCTCGGACTATCAGCCTTTCGAGTACATCCTGCAGGACGTGAGCCCCGGAGGGGTGAAGATCCTCATCCCCAGCTGGGTGGCGGGCCGCGAGCGGATCAACAAAGGCGAGCGAATCAACCTGCACGTGCCCTTCGAGCTCGGAGGGAAGGTACTCTATTCGGGCTCCGTCGCCTGGCAAAAGCCCGACGAGGACGGGCAGGGACAGATCCTGGGCGTCACCATGGACCAGGGACGGCCGCTCAGCTACCCGGTCTTCTTCACGTCCGACTCGCGGCAGCTGGCTATCGATCTCAAGGGATTCTCCGCCAGCGGGCAGCTGCTGGCTAAGCTCGCCAAGGACGCGCTCCTGCTCAAGAAGGGCTGCCTTATCTATTTCAAGCATCTTTCCGCGTTCTTCTCCCGGCTCTCAGACCTGACCCGCGAGGAATATGAGGCGTTCCGCAGTTTTGTCTTCAATGACATCCTCGCCAGGACGCAAAAGAACGTGGGGTTCTTCACGGCGTTTCACGCCCATCTTGCGGAGTCGGGCGATTCTCTCGAAACCGCCTGCGCCAAGATGGACATCGCGGAGTTGAGGCAGGCCGTAGAGCCTGAGATGTACATCGAGCTTTTCACGGGAGTGTACGAGGGAACGTTCGCAATGCAGTATCTTTATGCAGTCAAGGAACTAGAGGGAAAACTGTTTCTGGCATACAACACAACCGTTATGGTGTATTGCAGCGTGTTGTAGCGTTGCCTCCAGTCTGATTTCCCCTCATCGTGTGAGGATCCTAGAGGACCCGGAGCGCCGCCATGAATACTTCTCCTACCTCCACACCCGGCATTCATTCTGGGAACATGAGGCGAGTGCGGCCTCGTTCCATATTTGTTTCAAAGGGATTCCTTTCCGCGTGCAGCATCTTTCTGGTGTGCCTGGCAATGTCCGTGCTGGGATGGCGCTACTCGCTCCAGACGTCGATGAACGAGGCCATGCAACGCTTCATATACAATGCCTCGGAGATTGAAGAGGCCATACGAAAGCGTCTCGAGGCCTATGAGCTGGTGCTCCAGGGCGGAGTCGCCCTTTTCGTCTCCGCCCATGACGTCGACGTGGCGATGTGGCAAAAGTATGTCAAAGAACTCATGCTGGACAAGCATTATCCTGGGATTCAGGGTATGGGGTTCGCCCATTATGTCACGGCAGAGCAAAAGCATGGATTCCTCGAAACAGTCCGCAAGTCCGGGCGCTCCACATACGACATACAGCCTTCCGGCGACCGGGACATCTACACTCCAATCCTCTATCTGGAACCGAACAATGCCCGGAACCAAAGAGCCGTGGGCTATGATATGTTCAGCAATTCCGTGCGCCGTACTGCCATGGAATTCAGCAGGGACACAGGGGAAACCTCCATTAGCAACAAGGTGAAGCTGGTCCAGGAAACGGACACTGACGTTCAGGCCGGATTTCTCATGTACCTGCCCTTTTATGCCCCCGGCGCCGCCTTGGACTCTCTCTCCGACCGTCGTTCAGCACTGCGGGGCTTCGTCTACAGCCCGTTTCGCATGAACAACTTCATGCGCGGCATCATGGGCAACCGGGAACTGGGCACGGGGCTGGAGATATTCGACGGGCAGGCCCTTGATGAAGCCGACCTCATGTTTGACAGTGATTCGTCACGAAACGCGCCCGCCGGAGAGCCACATCCGCTGTTTGAACACACTGTCCGGCTGACCATCTACAATCAGGTCTGGACGCTTCGTTTCAAGTCGACCCCCGTCTTCGCGACCACCATCGACAGGAAGATGCCCAATCTGGTTCTTGCAACCGGCTTGAGCATCAGCGTGCTCGTGTTCCTCATCGCCCTGTCCCTGGCGAGCACTCAGAATCGCGCGCTTCTCCTGGCCGACCAGATGACGGCCGCTTTTCGCGAGAGCGAGGAGAAGACGCGCCTCATCCTGGAATCCACGGGAGAGGCGATCTACGGAGTGGACGCAAACGGCGACTGCACCTTCTGCAATCCCGCATGTCTGCGCGTGCTGGGGTACTCCCAGGCCGAGGAACTGCTGGGGAGAAACATCCACGCGCTCATCCATCACACCCACCCGGGAGGGGAGCCTTACGACGTCCACGACTGCCTGATTTACCGTGCACTTATCGACGGCACGGGCAGGCACGTCGATGGGGAGGTGTTCTGGAGGCGCGACGGCACCAGTTTTCCCGTCGAATACTGGGCGTACCCCCAGGTGCATGACGGCGTCGTGGTCGGCGTCGCGGTGGCGTTCCAGGACATCACGGAAAAGAAGCGTGTGCGAGAGGAGCTTGAACGACTGTACGAACGCCTGGAACTGGCGGTTCAATCCGGTGAGATCGGCGTGTGGGATTGGGATGTGGTGAGCGGTACCCTGGTGTGGGACAAGAGGATGTACGCGCTCTACGGCATCCGGAAGGAGGACTTCAGCGGAGCGTATGACGCTTGGACGCACGGCCTGCATCCGGAGGATCGTGACGAAGCGGAGTCCGCGATCCGGATGGCCTTGAGCGGCGAAAAGGAATTCGACACCGAATTCAGGGTGATCTGGCCGGATGGCCAAGTCCATCATCTCAAGGCCTACGCCCGTGTGGTGCGCGATGCCGACGGACAGCCTTTGCGTATGGCGGGCGTGAATCTCGATGTCACCGCGCAGAAAATGTTCGAACAGGACCTGCGCGAAAGCGAGGAGAAGTTCAGGGCGATGAGCGAATCCTCCCACGACGCCCTGATCATGATCGACACCGACGACAAGGTGATGTTCTGGAGCGCCGCAGCCGAAAGGCTCTTCGGGTACACCAGGCAGGAGGCCCAGGGGCGGCGGATGCACGAACTTATCACATCCCCTGAAGACCAAGCCAAGGCCTACGCCGGCATGGCGGAATTCGCCCGCACCGGTACCGGACCGGTGATCGGCGGGATCAAGGAATTCATGGCGATCCGCAAAGGGGGAGGCCAAGTGCTGGTGGAACGGTCCGTGGCCTCCTTCCAGATGCGGGGGAAGTGGTACGCGGTGGGCTCCGTTCGCGACGTCACCGAACGCAGGAAGATGGAGCGGCTCAAGAAGGAATTCATCTCCACGGTCAGCCATGAGCTGCGCACCCCCCTGACCTCCATTCACGGCTCTCTCGGGCTCATCCTGGGGGCCATGTCCACGGGCCTTCCGGAGCAGGTCAAGAAGCTCCTCAGCATCGCCAGCAGCAACACCTCGCGGCTCATCGGCCTGATCAACGACATCCTGGACCTTGAGAAAATCGAGTCCGGGAAGATGCAGTTCACCATGGAACAGCTCGACCTGGAGGAGGCCGTGCGGACTTCCATCGAAGAGAATCAAGGGTATGCGGCGAAGTATCAGGTCCGGCTGGAGAGCCGCTTTCCCGGCGAGCGCCTGCTCGTCAAGGCGGACAGGGTCCGTCTGGCCCAGGTTATGGCCAACCTCATTTCCAACGCGGCCAAGTTCTCCCCCGAGAGAGAGGCCGTGGAAGTGGGGATCGCCCGTGCGGGCGGGACCGCCAGGGTCTGGGTGCGCGACAGGGGGCAGGGCATACCCGAAGAATTCAGGGACAGAATCTTCCAGAAATTCGCGCAGGCGGACTCCTCGGACACCCGCCTGCGCGGCGGCACCGGCCTGGGCCTCTCCATCACCAAGCTGATCGTCGAGTCCTTCGGCGGGACCATCGGCTTCGAATCGGAGACGGGCAAGGGCTCCATGTTCCATTTCGACCTTCCGCTCGCAGTCCCGGGGGATGCCTTGGCGTCGGAGGAGTCGCCCGCCCAAGAAGTCCGGCGGCAGGTCCACCCGGGAGGGGCCAAGCCTCGGGCGCTTCATGTGGAGGACGACCGGGACATCCGCGACGTGGTGGCCCTGGCCCTGAAGGAGAGTGTCGAAGTAACCCAGGCCGCGACGATTGCCCATGCGAGGGAACTCCTTTCAACCAACCGCTACGACCTCGTGCTCCTTGATATTGTGCTCCCGGACGGATCGGGCGTTGAACTCCTGGACGAGATCGGCGAGACTCCCGTACTCGTT
Source organism: Fundidesulfovibrio sp. (assembly GCF_058402725.1). NCBI lineage: Bacteria > Pseudomonadati > Thermodesulfobacteriota > Desulfovibrionia > Desulfovibrionales > Desulfovibrionaceae > Fundidesulfovibrio > Fundidesulfovibrio sp. The sequence goes on from NZ_JBZVFJ010000007.1 coordinate 14,083, forward strand.
TTCGCGGTCGAGGGCCTTCCGCAGGAGCTTCTGGGCCGCGTGAGGAACGTGCTGCTCAAGTCCAAGGCGGACAACGCCATGCTGCTTGCCGAAGTGAACAAACTGTTGGGGCGGCCCCCCGTCTGACGCCCTGGAGAGGCTACCATGGAATTGCATCGGATACTCATGGCGGAGGATGAGGCCGACATCGCTACCGTGGCCTCAATGGCCCTCGAGGCCGTGGGAGGCTTCACGGTGGAGGTCTGCACCAGCGGATCGCAAGCGCTGGAGCGGTTCGCGCTGTTCAAACCCGATCTCGTCCTGCTCGACGTGATGATGCCCGGTCAGGACGGGCCGACCACCCTGGCCGCGCTGCGGCGGCTTCCCGACGGCCTCGACGTTCCCGTGGTGTTCATGACGGCGAAGGTGATGCCCAACGAGGTTGAGGAGCTCATGGCCTTGGGAGTGCTGGGGGTCGTGGCCAAGCCCTTCGACCCGATGACCCTGTCCGACACGTTGCGCGGCTTGTGGGACAGGTTCCAGGCGTCACGGTGAGAGCCCCGCGCCGCTGAGGTGCGGTCGGCTCACCTCCCGGCGGTGTCTCCCGGACGCGTTGCGGGGGCTCACATTCCAGCAAAGGTCAGGCCGAAAAGGCTGATGTCGTCTCCCGGCTCCGCTCCGCCGCCGAATCGGTGAAGGGAAGCCCAGACGCCTTCGATCACCTCGTCGAGCGGTTTCCCCGCCAAGGCTCGCAACTCGTCGAGAAGGCGTGTCTCTCCGTATGGTTCTCCCCGGGGATTTTCGTAATCCGTGACGCCGTCCGTGTAGAGCACCACCACATCTCCCGGATCCAGCACGGCTTCGCCCTCCTCGAAGGGGACTGGGACGCCCAGACCGATCAAGGACCCTCCCTTGTCCAGCATGGTCAGCCCACCGGTTTTCTTCAGGAGAACCGCCGGGGGATGGCCCGCCGAACTGTAGACAAAGCGCCCCGTCGAAGTGTCCACCACCATGTAGAAGATGGTGAAGAACTGGTCGTATCTCTGCATGGGGAATTGTTCGTCCAGGCGGGCAAGCACCGTGGACGGCGGCACCGGGCGGGCCTCGTCCCGGAAGCGGGCGGAGAGGTCGAGGACGGTCCCGGCGTGGGGCTGAAGGGCCTGGAAGGCCGATGCCGCCACCAGGGCCGAGGGAACCCCGTGGCCGCTGACGTCCAGGATATAGAAGCTGACGTGTCCGCCGGGCAGTTCGATCAGGTTGAAGATGTCCCCCCCGAGGTTGAAGCTGGGCCTGAATTTCCAGGCGATGTCCACGGGGCCCGATCCGGCTTTCCGGTTGGGCAGCAGGCTATGCTGGATGCGCCCGGCCGCCTCAAGGTCCGCATCGATCCGGGCCTGCTTGCTTCTGAGTTCGGCGTTGGTCCGGCTGAGTTCTTCCGTAAGACTCTGGATTCTCAGCTGGGTGCGCACTCTGGCCAGCACTTCTCCCGGGTCGAAGGGCTTGGCGACGTAATCCGCCCCCCCGGCGTCCAGTCCGGCGATCTTGTCCCGGGCCTCTCCCTTGACGGAGAGAAAGATCACCGGGATGCCCATGAAGGCGGGGTCCTCCTTCATTTTCCTGCAGACGGCCAGGCCGTCCTGCCCGGGCATGACGATGTCCAGGAGGACCAGGGACGGAGGGGACCGGCGCATCTGGGAAATGGCGGCCTCGCCGTCCTCCGCTTCCAGGACCTCATGCCCGTCCGAGGAGAGCAGGAGCTTGAGGTATTCCCGGCTGTAGAAATCGTCGTCGACGATCAGGATCTTCTGGGACATGAAATCCTTCGCTGGCTGGTCATGACAGCCGGGAGGCGTACCCGCGCTGGATCTTGACCGTGTTGCGCCCGGCGTTCTTGGCTTCGTAGAGGGCCATGTCCGCGGCGGCGTTTAGGGCGAACTCGTCGGTGAAGTCTGGGTAAAAAGCCATCCCGCAACTGAATGTGGCCCGGACTTCGCCCCACGCGCCGGAATGGACGATGGCCGAGAATTCCTCGCGCAACGTATCCATGACCCTCCACGCGGCGGACTCGGATTCCACGTTGTGCAGCAAGACGGCGAACTCCTCGCCGCCGACCCTGCCGATCACATCCGAACGGCGCAGCCGTTGGGTAAGGAACCGCGAAAGGTTCTTCAGGACCACGTCGCCAGCGTGATGGCCGTAGGTGTCGTTGATCGACTTGAAGCGGTCCAGGTCCAGAATGGCCAGCGCGACGATGCCACGTGTGCGGCCGGCGCGCTCCAGGTCCAATTTAATCTGCTGCTTCATGTTGGTGTGGTTGAGCAGCCCCGTCAGGCCGTCCCGGATCATCATGGACCGGACGGCCCTGTAGCGCTTGATGCGGTCTCGCACGGAACGGATCAGGTCCTGCGGGGTTATAGGCTTGGTCAGAAAGTCGTCTCCGCCACGGCTCAGGGCAAGAAAGTGCGCGGCCTGTTCCGTCTCGCCAGAGAGGAACACGATCGGCAGGCCGAGGTGTTCAGGCTTCTGGCGGATGACCGCAGCAACCTCGGAGCCGGAGCACCCGGGCATGTAAATGTCCATCAGGATGAGGTCGGGCAGAAAATCGTCGAGAGTCTCCAGCACCTTCATGGGGTCCGAGAGCACTCTCGTGGCCATGCCATGGTTTTGCAGGATCAATTCATGTCGTTTGGCCACCAGTTCATCGTCATCGACGATGAGTACCCGGCCTTCCTCGGAATCCTCCTGGATGTCGAGGAATTCGAGGCGATCGAGCAAGCGGCTGAAGTCAACCGGCTTGACGAAAAACTCGCTGGCCCCGGCGCGTGCAGCCTCAAGCCTGGCTCCTATGTCTCCACGGCTGGAAAGAAAGATGAGGGAGGGGACGCACGCAGTGTGATCCTTGGCCAGGACGTTCACCATGACCCCGCCGGGGAACACATCGCAGTCGAGCAGTACGGCCAGCACAGGACCGGCCGTAAGCAGCCGGTCGAGAGCTTCCAGATTCTCCGCTCTCGTGCAGGCGTAGCCGAAGGGAACTAGGTTCGAGGACAGTTGCGCTGCGAGCGAGTCTTCGGCGGTGACCAAGACGATGGCTCGTCGCGGGCGGGGCTGCAGTCCCATGCGGTCAGGACTTTCCGGGGCTTTTTGCCCCGCATCATCCCGCTCCGATGCGTTGGACGGCGCGGGCGTGGATACGTGGCGCATCTCCCGAACAAGATTCAGGAAGAGTTCCTGGACACGTTCGAGATCATCCTGTGGTTTTGAGTCCTGCTTGTGCAGGAAGTCCTTGAGGCTGATCTCGAAGTCCCTGGCAAACGCGCTCAATCTGTCGAACCCGAACGAACCGCCAGACCCCGCCAGCGAGTGGACGTTGCGGTGCAACCTCTCGAGCACGTCGGGGTTTGCTGTTTCGCGAAAGGCTTCCCAATCTGCTGCGATGGCTTCGAGCTTTCCCTCTAGATCGGATGCAAAGCGTTCGCGCAACTTGAAGAGTTCCCGCTGGAAGGCTTCGATAGCATTAGTCATGTCATGAATTACTTTCAAATACTTTGTGGATTTATTACCTTTTCCACCAGGGGTTCGAGATGCACCATCAAACATGGACGCACGCCGCGTCAAGGCATGCAAGAACTTACGGATCGCCAGGATTCTACTCAAGGAACAGGCAGGGTCACTGCGATGGACCACATCGTGTCTAGAATCTCTGCCCCTCCTGGCACGGGTTGGCAGAAAAAGAAAGACCTAGCAAGATGTTTGACTCTGTCTGCCATGAGTGTCACTTTTGAAAATCGGGGTATTATGAATGAAACGTGCTAGCTCCCGCCCAAGCAAAATCTCGTCTAGGGTTCCACCGAGAGAAAGGGGTGGATTGCCCAAATGAGTGGGTACCCCGCCTGGTACCCCGCCCACCACATGTCCCAGGATGCATCTGCAAGCATCTCTGTACACAGGCAACCAGCCGAAATCATTGGGTGGTTCTGGCCCTGGCGAATTCTCTCACGCCGCTAGCATGGGTTCAAATCCCCTTGGAGACGCCAATGAATTATGAGACTTGCAGCAACACAGCCGCAAGTCTTTATTCTTCCCCACGCCCCTCCCCACACCCCCCGTCTTTTATATCATGGTGAGCATACATGTTGGGACAGGCAAAATGGTGTATGAGAGTCGGGTTGGCGGCTGGGTTTGTGGCGTTTCACCGTGCATGCGGGCCGATTCGGATCGATGCGCGCAAGGGGCCAAGGTGGGTTCCCTCTGGGCTCGATTCGCGGCGGGGCCAGGGTTACCGGGAGGGCGAGGGTCGGTAGGGAAGCGGTGGGGAAAATGATGGTTAGAGTCGCGGGCAGCGAACCCGGCCTGGCAGGGTCGGGAAGGCGAAGGGCAGGCCCACCCCTACCCCCGGGGCACCCGCAATTCGCACGGGTCCCATCCGCCTGGGAGAGGGGGCCTTTTCAAACACGGGTCAAATTTTGGCGAAAACCATGTCGAAACGGCCCGTCAGGATCGTGCTCCCCCAGTTCGGGTAGCGGGCCTGGGTCACGCCCTTAGGGCGCTTCCTGGCCGAAGCTGAAGCTAAAAGCGCCCGCCTTGCCGGTGCTGGCAGGCGGGCGCTTTCGTAGTCCCTCGGCTGGAGATTCCGAAGGCGCGCCGAACCATCACGTTGGTGACGGCCAGGAACAAGTACGTAGCGCGGAGGCCATCGTGCACGCCTCGGATGTTTCTCTCAGCCGCCACTTCTTTTCATTCCACCGGACTCGCCAGCGCCGCCGGTGGCCGACGATCCGGCGGGCGGCCCTGTCAGGGCTCGACGCTCCACGCTCCACAACAATGCCTAGCCAACCGTGGCCGTAGTCTTCGGAGCGGCGGACCTTCCACGAGACGCCTTGCACCTGGACCACCGCCAGCACCGCGCCCACCGGCTCCGGGGCGCAGCCGGTGGCGTGCTTTGTGCGCCATACCAACGACGCACCTGCCGCTGACTCATCGCGGGCTCCTTAATGGGCGCGGACCCCAGGGGCATGTAAGCCGTCATCGAGACGCCTCGACGGCCGCAAGTTCCTCTTGCTCCCACATCTACCCTCGCACGAAGTTGATGAGTTCGGGGTATCGCTCCTGGCACGCGGCCAACTCGGAAGTGTTGGCGAACCTGCCGATGTAGGAGTTCCATCCGAAGTAGAACCTATTCCGTATCCCGTGGCGGTGGTCGCGGGCGGTGGCCACGATGTTGATCCAGCCGGTGTCGCTGGACTCGATCTCTTGGTGAAAGTCCCAAGCCCGGCCGTCGTCCCCGTAGTGCACGTCGACCCATTCCCAACAAGCAGCGTCGAGAGTCTTCATGGCCTCTTCTCGACCTCGCGCGCCGGGTGCGCGAGGTTGAAGGATATCGTCTGGAAGGCAGACCACAACAGTGTTGGTGTGGTCCACGGTGTGGTCCCCGGAGGGGTGCGCGCGGCGCACCCGCATCCCCGTAGGGGAGCTTTTTGCGCACTGCGCGCATCCAGCACTGGCGCGGGTGCGCAGTCGTTTGCGCCAAAACAACGGTGCGCGCTGCGCGAATCGGACTGCGCACCCGCATGAATCCTCAATTTCAGCTCTGCGCACCCTCTGCTTTGCGCAAAGTGCGCGTGCGCGGGCTCTTGATCCCGATAGGCGAAAATTCGGCTCTCATGAATCATACTGCGTTCGTTTTTGAGAGCCGAAACGCTTCGGGGTCGTAGGGCAATGTTAGTCGTCATGCGCTGAGCCCGCCGCGTCAGGCGGTGGTCGGCTCCCCCGCAGCCTCGATGCACAGCGCACCGTGCTGGACGAATCGCAGCTTGCCCGCCTGCTCAAGCTCCTTGACCGCCTGTTCCAACGCACGCTGGCTGACTTTCGGGAGCCCTGCCCGAATCCAGGCCTTGGGCTGATCCCGGCAAAAGTCCCTCGCCCTGACGTGCTCGCCTCCGCGCCGAGAGATTTCGGCCAGGATCATCGCTTCCAGGTTGGCGGGCTCAGAATGAGTCTTGGCCACCGGGATGAAGGGGGCCAGTCCGCCGTCTTCGGTGCGTGTCAGGTAGACCTCGCGACCGTCCGCCGCGTAGCTGTTCTTCGCAACCCTGAGGTACGCGAGTTTTGCGCTCTGGCCGTACCCGAGAGCCTGGTACGATTTCACAGGCACCCCAACCATGCCGACGGCCGCCCGGGCGTTGTCGCAGAAGGCGCTTGCGCCACGCGCCGCAGTCGCTTCGGTGGCGCTCTTCCAGTGCGAACGATCCCGCCTATCAGCCGTCTGGCTGGCCTTGTTTGCATGGTGAAGGGCCACCACAGCACAGCCCGACACCCTGGAAAAGCGTTCCAGCAGGCTGATAGCCTCCGCTGCCAGGGCGTTGTCTGTCTCCGCACCGGGCAGGGCGCGCGACACCGTATCAATCACGACCAGCTTTGGGGCGATGCTCTCTACGGCGCTCAACGACTCCTCGAAGAACCGAGTCGGTTTCAGGCCCAAAGGGGTGGCGCGCGCAAGGGCCAGCCCCTCCCCGGCGAGGCTGCGAACGATGAGATTTTCACGGAACCGCCGCTCCACCGTTGTCCAGTCCTCCTCGGACCCAAAGTCAACGGCGTCCTGCCGCCGACTCTCAAACAACCGTTTTAGGTGGCAGTGGAGGACGTTCTCGGGGTTTTCGAAGTCCAGGTAGACGACAGGCCCTTGAGCACGAACGTCAAGAATGCCTCGGAGCAGCTGTAGGCCGGTCGCAACGCTCACGGCGAGGCTGAGCACCAGGGATGACTTGAGGCTGGCGTGCGGCCCGAACAGCAAACTTACGCAGTTTTCTGGGATGCATTCGGCCAGCATCCTTATTGTAGCGGCGATGGTGTCGAGGAACCTCCCTGCGCTAAACTTGGACCAGTCGTAGGATACGGGCTCGTGCGCCGCCTCGGGGGCGGATGCGAAGGCATCCAGCGCGTCGTCATCCTTGAAGGGTTCGATCAGAAGGCAGCGCCCGCCCGCCTCCCCCAAGGCGTAGCTGTAGGCATTCGCAACCTTTTGCGCCAAGTCTGCGTGGCTCCAGGGGGGGAGACACTTTCCGTTGTAGTTGTGTTCCAGGAGCGCCACGGCTTCTTCCTGCGTCGCGCCGTGGTCGCGCAGGATGCAAGCCACTTTGTAGGTGGTGGCGTCACCTCCAGAGCCTTCGATGGCCGGGGGCGCATCCTCCTCCAGCCAACGAACGAATTCGTCATGGTCCGATTTTCTAGGCCCCAGGAAGGACTGGTGCGACATGACTGCCGTGCGAGTTTGCCCGGCAGAAGCGTCCAGGGACAAACCTGGCGCTTCTTGAGCAGACAAGGCAGCGTTGACGGGCCGCAAAGACGCCCTGGCGGCATCCTTAATGCGCTCGAATTCAGCTTCCTCCTCGCCACTCAAGTCCGGGAAGCACACGCTGGTATCCAGGTAAGGCTGGTCATCGTTGAGGACTGTCGCGGCCGGGCGGCGCACGCAATAGCAGTGTTCCACTGCTTTCCTGGAGAACCAAGGACGCCCGGCGAAGATCTTTCGAGCTGCCTGGAACACTGTGGGATCCAGCAGGCTGTGCCGGATGACGCTCCCATTGGCGGAAGTCCGCCAACCCGCCTCGCCAGCCAAGACCAATCGTTTGAAGATGGCTGCCCCGGCCCGTTCCAGGTCGGCCGCCTCTTCTACCATGAGGTACAGGTGTTGACCTTGTTCCCCCCGAACTTCGGCCCACTCCCCTTGCCAGATATGACTTGATGCGCTGGAAGTCAGGACGGCGGGGGCGGTCGACAACCCGGGGAATACCCGGCAAAGCTTCTCCCAGAGTTCCTTGCGGCTCAGGCCGGGACCATCCTTGTCCAGCAAAAACAACCCAGGACCGCGTGGGCTGGCCAGGCACTCCTTCGTGACGGCGATAATGCCGTCCGCCTTGCCGTCGCGCCTGAGTCTAGCCAACCTCCGCTGGTATGTAACGGTGGCCGTCTCTCGGTCCGCTACCCCCAGGGTCAAAAACTGGGTCGGCTTGAGCTTGCTGAGCAGGAGGGCCAGCTCGGACGGGCGCGCGACGGATATTGTCTTGTAGATCCCGGAGGTCATTTTTCCGCCGGGTTTCCTCACAAGGCGGCTACCCTCGTCCAGGGCGTACCCTTTGGACACTGGGCCGTCTGTGGACTCGAACAGTCCGCAACGCGGCTCTTTGTTGACGTGGGGCTCCTGGGCTGGCAATATAGGAGTACGCGATTCCTGATTGCCCATGCCTTCGGAGCCTCCGACTTTCGCGTCGGGGGCTCTTCTCATTCCAAGCCCCCCCTACGCAGCCACCACAACGCGGTGACGGTCAAGGTACGAATCCAAGTCATCGCGGTGGTAACGGACGCTCTTACCCATGCGGATGTAGTTCGGGCCGCGCCGCTCAAAGCGCCACTTCTGGACGGTTCTCCGACTGACGCCCAGGTAACTGGCGGCGGCCGACTCACTGAGGATGTGGGATGTCATGAATCCTCCAAGGGGTTTCACCACGTCGCGTGATTGCGACGGATGAACCCTGGAGTACGAAAAAAGCGCGCGTGCAGGGCCGCGCGAGAAGACAAGGAAACCGCGTGCGGTTTTCTAGAGTTTTATGCCTTGAAGTCTGGATACATCATCCAGCAATCTCCGCACGGAATCATCGGAAACAGGACATCCCAAATCCTCCGTTCGACGGGCGAGTGCCGTCGATACCCCACGCTCGCCCAATTCAAGTCGTTTCGCGGCCTTCGGCTTGAGGGCCGCAGCGAGCACGACCAGATAGGTTTGTTCCTTCCGAGGCGCGTGAGGCCTCGCCCTGAGCTTGGCGATTTCTTCTCGGGCGGCTTCGAGTTCTTGACGGAGACTCGTTGACTCTTCTGCCTGCGGCCTCAGCCCGGCTGTTTCTTGGCGGGCAGACGCAAGGTCTAGGATGAGGTTGTGTTTCTCCGCTTCAAGCACTGCGATCTGATCATGGGCGGCGCGGAGGTCTGCTTCCAGGGCTTCGCGCAGGGCCTTCCCCTGCGCCCCTGCATGGGCAGTCACGTCTTCGGTCGCGTCCAACACCTTGCGAAGGTGGTCCCGGTCCTCGCGCATTTCCTCCAGCGCCGTGGCGCTGGCGACCAACTCCGGTTGCCCTGAGTCGCGCAAGCTCTTGATGGTTCGCTCGATCCGTTGAGAAGGCGTGAGCCTGGGTGCCGGAGAAACGGACGGTGCGCGGTCCTTCGACCGCCTGTAGTGGGCCAGCATTGCCCGTTCGTCGTCGGTCAGGTGGTCCTGTCCCTGGTCGTCAGCATTCATACGCACCCCCTGCGCGTTCCCCCTGTGATGAAATCCCCGGCCAACCCGTCAGGGGGTACGCGGCTTGTCGGGGCGGGGGATCAGCCCGCCCTTAGGCCGGGGAAGCATGAGGTCAGGCGTAGACTTGGCGGCAAAGCTCACGCACGGCAGGCGTCAGCATCGTGGCGGCGTTGCGGAGTGCGGGGCTCAGACCGCCATCAAAATCGAGGTTGCGTTCATGCCCCAAAGCCAGCGCGTTGATGGTCGCTTGCGCGGCGAGGATGCCATCCAATGCCCGCTTGGCTTCGGTGGTCGGGTTGATCTCGGTGGTGTTTTCAATCAAGGTTTCGTCAGCCATACAATTCCCTCCAGGGTTGATGGTCAGGCCGGGCCGGGCCGGGCCGGGAGTCGTGACCTCTCGGCCCGGTCGCGTTTATACTGTCGCGCCACCGTGGTGCGGCTCAGCCGTTGCGCTTGGCTTCCAGGTTCACCACTTTGCCAGCCTCACCCTGGCTGCTACTCAACCGGTCGAAGATTTCACCGGCCACGTCCGCCGCGCGGTGCAATGCGTCATCCCTCAGGTGGGCATAGCGTGCGGTCATGGCCGCGCTCTTGTGCGTCATGAGCTTTTGCAGGGTGTACATGTCCACCCTGCCGGAAGAGGCCAGCATGGAGGCGTAGACGTGACGCAGGCCGTGGAAGGCCCGGAAGTTCTTTGGGAGCCCGGCGCGGTCGCGGATGGCGTTGACGTGCCTTTGGATGAACACGCGCCGCCCCCCTGCCCTGCCAGGGAACACATATTCGGCGTCTCGCGGCATGGCTTCCAGCACTTCGCGGGCCGGGGCGCTCATCGGGATTTTCTCATCCTTGCCGCTCTTGGCGTCGGGCAGGTGGATGAAGCCGTTGCGAAAGTCTAGGTCCACCCAGCGGAGCTTGAGCATTTCCGACTTGCGGAGCCCCGAGAACAAGGCCAGTTTCATCATGGGACCGGCATGGGGGTGCGTGTCTTCGTCGATGGCCTTGAGGAGCGCCACCATTTCCTCGGGGGCTAGGTCTTCCGTCTTGAGGCTTTGGGCCTTGGGCAACTCCAAGGTGAAGCCCGGCCCTTCGCACAGGTTCTTTTTGCAGCCGTAGTTGATGATCCGGCGCAACAACTCCAGGACGTTCTTGACCGTGCCCGGCTTGCGGGTCTTGAGCAGCTTGACCCGGAGGCGATCCACATCCAGGGCGATGATCTGGCGGGGTTCCTTCGAGCCAAAGGCAGGGCCGATGAAGTTCTTGAAGCGGTTTTCGTCGGACACCAGACCCTTGAGCCCCGGCTTGCTGGCTTTGTATTCCTGCCACAAGCGCTCAATGGTCCAGCGGTTGGCCGCGGCATCCTTGGCAGCCTGCGCCTTCTCCCGGCGCACGGCGTTGGGATCGTCGTCACCCTGGATGCGGCGGGCGCGGATGGCGTTCGCCTTGGCCGGGGTCATGTCATCCCGGCGCTGTGCGCCGGCTTTCTCTTCGATCTGCCGTCCGTTCTTCCGGTAGATGATGAAGAACACCTTTTCCGGCCTCCCGTCAGCCCCCGTACCCAGCGTGTAGACCACCCCGGGGTAGCCCGTCTTGAACCGTTCCTGTCGTGGCATGTTCGCCCCCCTCCCCAGCATTTCCCCAGCACTATCCCCAGCACATGAGGGCGAAATACAGGGTACATGAGCGCAAATCAAGCACAATCAGCGCCTCGGGTGCGAAGAATTTTACACTTGTTTTCAAGCTAGTTGTGCACTTCTGTGCGTGCTGGGGAAAAGGGGGCGTAAACCGTGCGAGGGGCGTGATTCTAGTTCTCATAACCCGAAGATCGTGGGTTCAAATCCCACCCCCGCAACCAAGGGCACAAGGGCCGACGAAGCGATTCGTCGGCCCTTTTCCTTTAGCCCACCCACCCCGCTCCATCCTGGGGCCGGAACCAAGGGCAGACTGCCGAGTTGGTCTGAGCGCTTCACCACAGGACATGTCGGCTTGACTTTCCTCGCAACATGGACTCAGTTAAGAGTTGCAACAATTGGAGAACTGATCGCCATGAACAATGCAAAACAATTGTACGACGAAATCAACAATCTTCTGACCCAAAGCAAACTTGACGAAGCAGAGGCCATTGCAACCGAAGCAAGGAAGATGTTCCCTGGATACCACTCGATACACGAAAGACTTGCGTATGTTCAATTACGCAAAGGAAATCACCTTGATGCCGAACAAAATTACAAGGAAATCATCTCTAAATGTCCTGACAAGGTGCACCCATGGATTGGCCTGATAAATTCACTGCTGCTGCAAGGAAGAATCATCGACGCGGAGTACGTTGTTCGTGAGGCAACAACCCTGTTTCCGGAGGAATTCTCCGTCCTTGAGAGAACTGCACACGTGCAGCTTCGCAAGGGCATGTACAGTGAAGCCCAAAAGTCTTACGAAAGCATCCTCGACAGGTTTCCAGACAAGACACAGGCCTGGGTTGGCCTTACGAACGCTTTGCTGTCGCAAAACAAGATCAGCGATGCGGAGAGGGTTGCTGGCGAGGCAATCATTGTGTTTCCAGGCGAATTTTCTGTCCTGGAAAGATTCGCGCACACGCAGCAGCGCAGGGGAATGCACTGTTACGCTGAAAGAATCTTCAAGATCATCATCGAGCGATTTCCCGACAAAGCACCAGCCTGGATTGGCCTGACAAACTCCTTGTTGTCGCAAGACAAACTGAACGAAGCCGAAGGCGTGGCAGGCAAGGCAAAGACCCTGTTCCCAGACGACTTCTCTGTCCTGGAAAGATTCGCGCACATACAACACCGTAAAATGGTGTATCTTGATGCTGAAACGGCTCACAGGATGCTGTCCGAACGTTTCCCGGACAAAGTTCAGGCTTGGACAGGACTGACAAACGCTCTACTGGCGCAGAACAAAATGGATGATGCGGAGAGTGTGGCAAGAAAGGCTGCAGCTTTGTTTCCACAAGAGTTTTCCGCAATGGAAAGATACGCCCATTGCTGCCTGAAGAACAACAAGCTTGACGACTCTCGCAGGGCATACAGGAGCATCGACCGAACGCTCATGACTCCCGCGCAATACAATGACTATGCGTCCGCACTAGACAAGCTCGGTGAACATGAGGAAGCTAAAACAATCTACGGCTTGGCATTGAAAAATTTCGGAGACCACCATCTCCTGACCAAGGGCTTCTCGAATTTCTTGTCACGCATAGGAGACCATCAGTCACTGATGGATTTCATTGACAAGACATACATTGACCCGGAAAAAAAAACAGCGCTGGTCATCGGAAACTGCCAATCAGCCGCCATGTCCTCCATTCTGGAACTGCACGACGAGTTCACATCCGAATACTCGATCATCAAGGCCCTTCCGCCAATACAGGACATGTCCATCGAGTTGCAACACTTCGTGGCCGACATGCTGCTGCCGAGGATTGACCTTCTTGTCACCCAAAACCTCGTGAACCCACTCTTTCCACTGCAAACCAACGTCGCAAGGGGCACCGCGCGGTCAACGATCGTCTTTCCAACGTTTCATTTCGCAGGATATTTTCCGGACATGGTGCTCCTAAAGATAGACGACACCCCCCTGAGGGACGCCCATCTCACCAATTACCACTCGGCCCTGGTCATAACATCCTATATTGACGGGATTACCCCGGAGGAATGCGCCAGACGCCTAACATCCGGGGACTGGATCGAAAGAGGCTATGCTGCCTATCTCTCCTCTTTGTTTGAGGAACTACACCTCAGGGAAAGGCTATGGGATGTCAAATGCACGGACCACCTCTACCAAAACTACAAGAATGGAGTCTTATTCCATACATTGAACCATCCGAATGCATGCCTGCTTCACAATGCAGCCAATTCTCTTCTCGGAATCCTGGGAATGGGCAGACTCTCTCCGTCATCTGTCAATGCAACATCCGAGATCCTCTGCGATATTCAATGGATCGTCAACGACAACATTAGAGACGCACTTTCACTTGGCAACAATGGAAGCGGATGCTTCACGATCAATCGCGCCAAAATGTCTGCCATTGAATTCGTTCTAGCACACTATCAGCACTACGAATCTAACATTTCGACAGTGCAGGAGACCATAGCGACCTGTCGAAATGCCTTGTATAGCTGGCAAGAAGAAGACACGATGCGTACAGGAATTGTTGGCTGATCCCACGCAACCATGCGCGATGCGCTCATCACCGAATCTCTGTTCACACGACTCCAATTCTCCGCACACCGTTCATCTCGGAACCGTTGCCTCCGGCTCCGGGAGCGCCTGCCCGTACGCTGGCATGCCTCGCCGGTTGAGCGAATTGAGGGCTGCAATCGACCGGATTTGAAGGGGTTGATGGCGCAAAATTCCCATCGAAGCACACGGAAGAGGATGCAGCAAGGCTGGCAATCACTCCTTGAACCGATACCCCACCCCCGTTTCCGTGTGCAGGTGCCGGGGGCGGGCAGGATCAGGCTCGATCTTCTGGCGCAGCTTGTGGACGTGGATGCGCACGTAGTGTTCCTGCCCATGGCTGTGCTTGCCCCAGACCTCCTTGAGGAGCTGCCCGTGTGTGACCACCTTGCCCGCATGGCGCGCCAGGAAGGCCAGCATCTTGAACTCCGTGGGGGTCAGGTGAACCTCCTCGTCGCCCAGATGGACCACATGCGCCTCAATGTCGATGGACAGGTCCCCGAATCGGTAGCTGGCCGGGGGCGGGGCGTCCGCCGTTGCCCCGCGTCGCAGGAGCGCCCGAATCCTGGCCGCCAGCTCTGCCAGGCTGAAGGGTTTGGTGAGGTAGTCGCTCGCGCCCAGGTCCAGGGCGGAGACCTTGTCCTGCTCCCGGCCCCGCGCGGACACCACGATCACCCGCGCCCGGCTCCAGGGCGGCAGCGCCTGTATGATCTCCTCCCCGTCCATGTCAGGCAGCCCAAGATCAAGCAGGATGACCTCCGGCCCGTGGGATGACGCCAGGGCAAGGGCCTCGCGTCCGGTGCGCGCTTCAAGCACAGTGTAGCCTTCAGCCTGGAGAAAGGGCTTCAGGAAACGAAGGATGGCCGCTTCGTCGTCCACGACCAGGATGGTGGCGCCCTTGTTACTTGTCATGACTGGTCCTGGAGCGGGAGGGTCATGGTGAAGCGTGCCCCGGTGGGGGCGTTGTCGCGCGCCGTGATGCTTCCGCCGTGAGCCCGGATCACGGCCTTGCAGATGGCCAACCCCAGGCCGTAGCCCTCGGCGGCGTGCCCGGCGTCCCGCCTGTCGCCGCGCTGATAGCGCTCGAACAGCCTGGCGTGATCGCCCGGAGGCAGCCCCGGCCCGGTGTCGCGCACCTCGATCACGGCTTCGCCCCGGTGCGTGTCGGCCAGGATGGCGATGCCGGTCCCCGCCGGGGTGTATTTTGCGGCGTTCTCCAGAAGATTCAGGAACACCTGTTCCATGAGCACCTCGTCCATGGGGATGGGCGGCATGTCCGCAGGGACGTCCACCCGCACGGGGTGCCCCGCCAGGATGGACTCCAGCCGCGCGAGCGAACTGCCGATGACCTCCTCCAGCGGCACGGGCTTGAGTTCCGGCACCACGGCCCCGGACTCCAGCGCGGCGATGCGCAGCAGGTTGTCGGCCAGCCGCTCCAGGCGCGATGCCTCGGCGGCGATGTTCTCTTCCAGCGCGCGGCGGACTTCGGGGCTGGCGGATTGTCCAAGGGTCATGAGGCTCTCGGCGGAACCGGAGATGGCCGCCAGGGGGGTCTTGAAGTCGTGCGTCACCGTTGAAAGCAGGGCTGAGCGCAGCTTCTCGCGCTCGGCCTCCATGAGGGTGGCCCTGGCCTTTTCCTCCAGCCGGTCCACGTCCAGGGCCATGGCGGTCTGGTGCACGAAGGCGTCCAGCAGCCGCCTCCTGTCCGGCAGCAGCAGGGAATCGCGCGCCTCCTCGTCCAGCGGCTTAAGCCCGATCACCCCCAGAACCTCGTCTGTCCCCGGCAGCGGCAGGAAGAGGATGTCGGAATCCGCCAGTGTCTGGGTGGACAGTCCGGCAGGCTTCTCGTTGTCGAAAACCCACTGGGCCACGCCGTGGTCCTTGCTGGAGAGCAGTTCCTCGTCGCTTTGCATGAAGGCCGTCTCCAGCTTGCCGGATGCTCCGGGCAGCAGCACGAAGGCCTTGCAGCCGAACACGGCGGCGATGTGGTTTCTGGCCACCTGAACCAGACGGGCAGTGCCCCGGTTGGCGGCCAGGTGCCTGGAGAGGCCGCTCAACTCGGAGGCCTGCCGTTCCAGTTGGCCCGCGCTGTCCGCCTGGGCCTTGATGCGCGAGGCCATGCCGCTGATGACCAGGGCCACCAGGAACATGACCAGGAACGTGACCAGATAGGCCACGTCCGTCACCGCGAAGCTGAAACGCGGCGGCACGAAACAGAAATCGAAGGCCAGTACGCTCAATCCCGAAGCAAGGGCCGAGGCTCTCCGGGGCAGCCAGAAGGCCACCGCCATGACACCCACCAGATAGACCATGATCAGGTTGGCGAGCTCGAAATACGGGAACATGGCGAAGCAGGCCGCCGTGGAAGCCGCCACCACGCCCAAGGCGGCGGCATAGTCCTTCAGGCGGTGCCTGGGAGGGGCTCCTGGCTTGGCCGGGCGCTTCGTCCCGGTGTCCTGCCCCTTGATGACGTGGACGTCGATCTCCTCGGAAAGGCGCACCAGCTGATCCACGGGGCTGCCCCGCAGCAGGTCGGTGAAGCGCCGGTGCAAGGGCTTGCCCACCACGATGCGGGTGACGTTGTGCTGTCTGGCGAAGCCGACGATGAGCCGCGCCACGTCCCCGCCAGCCAGCACATGGGTCTGCGCGCCCAGTTCGCGAGCCAGGTTCAGGTTGGCAAGCGCCCTGCTGGTCTGCTCTCCGCCGGGCTGGTGCTGGATATACAGGGCGTGCCAGGGCGCGTGCAGGCCGTCGGCCAGGCGCTTCGCGGCGCGCACCAGGGTGGCCGAGGTGGGAGACGGCCCCACACACACCAGGATGCGCTCCGCCGTGGGCCAGGTGGTCTGGATGGAGTGCCCCTGGCGGTAGACCAGCACTTCGGTGTTCACGCGGTTGGCCGTGGAGCGCAACGCCAGCTCGCGAAGGGCGCTCAAGTTGCCGGAGCGGAAGAAATTCTCCCCGGCCCACTCGGCCTGCCTGGGCAGGTAGACCTTGCCCTCGTTCAGGCGCTGGCGCAGATCCTCGGGGGGCAGGTCCACCAGGATGACGGATTCGGCGCGCTCAAGCACGGCGTCTGGCACGGTCTCGCGCACGCGCACCCCGGTTATCTGGGCCACGATGTCGTTCAAGCTCTCCAGGTGCTGCACGTTCAGGGTGCTCCAGACGTTCAGCCCGTTCTCCAAAAGCTCCTCCACGTCCTGCCAGCGCTTGGGATGGCGCGAGCCTGGGACGTTCGTGTGGGCCAGCTCGTCCACCAGGATGAGCGCCGGACGCCGGACCAGGGCCTCGTCCAGGTCGAACTCTTCCAGCAGGTGGCCCTTGTAGTCGATCCGTTTGCGTGGCAGGGCGGGCATTTCGTAGAGCAGGGCTTCGGTGTCGTCGCGCCCGTGGGTCTCGACGATGCCCGCCAGAAGGTCCAGCCCCTCGGCCATCTTGGCGCGCGCGGCCTCCAGCATGGCGTAGGTTTTGCCCACGCCGGGGGCCATGCCGAGGAATATCCTCAGCTGACCCCTGCGTTTGCCTTCCTCCTCACGCCTGACCATGGCCAGCAGGGCGTCGGGGTCCGGGCGTTGATCCTCGTCTCGCATGGTGTCGTCCTACTCCTTGTCGGCCGAGGCATCCAGGGCAAGATTGATCTCCAGCACGTTCACGCGCGGCTCACCCCAGAATCCCCACAGGGGGCTTTGAGTGTGCCTGGCGACCAGGGCAGACACGCTGTCGCGGGAGAGTTTCCGGGCCGTGGCCACCCGGTCGACCTGGTAGGCGGCTGCCTGGGGGCTTATGTGCGGGTCCAGGCCGCTGCCCGACGCCGTGACAAGCTCCATGGGGATGGGAGCGTCCCCATGCGCGGCCTTGAGCTTCGCGGCGCGCCCGGCCACGGCCTCGGCCAGGACGGGGTTGGACGGCCCCAGGTTGGAGCCGGACGAGGCCCCGGCGTTGCAGGCGTGCGGCGAGGTGGCCGAGGGCCTGCCCCAGAAGTGGCGCGGCGACTCGAAGGGCTGTCCGATGAGCGCCGATCCCGCCGGTGTTGCCGGGCCTGACTGTGTTGCCGGGCCTGCCGGGGAGGCATGGCCGGACTGGCCCGGGATCAGGCTGCCCGAGGCCTGGGCCGGGAACAGCGCCTTGCCCGCGCCGGTCATGGCCAGGGGGTAGGCCAGCCCGGTCAGGAGCGTCATCCAGAAGAGCATCAGAAACGCAGGCTTGAGCTGCTGGGCGAACATCGTGAACATTTCAGGCTCCTGTGGCGCCCGTGAAAACACAACCCTGTTGCCACGGGATAATCATTGGTTGTTTTATTTTCCGCTACGCCCAACCCAGGGCTGAGATGATGGCGTCTATGAGCTTGATCCCCGCGAAGGGCACAAGCAGCCCCCCCAGCCCGTAAATGAGCAGGTTTCGCCGCAGGGCCATGGCCGCCGGGGCGGGCACGTACTTCACACCCTTGAGCGCCAGCGGAATGAGCACCACGATGATGAGGGCGTTGAACACCACGGCGGAAAGCACGGCGGACTTGGGCGTGGCGAGTCCCATCACGTCCAAAACCCCCAGCTGCGGGTAGATGCCCGCGAACACCGCCGGGATGATGGCGAAATACTTGGCGATGTCGTTTGATATGCTGAAGGTTGTCAGCGAGCCGCGCGTCATGAGCAATTGTTTGCCGATGGCCACCACTTCCAGGAGCTTGGTGGGGTTGGAGTCCAGGTCCACCATGTTCCCGGCCTCCTTGGCGGCCTGGGTGCCGGAGTTCATGGCCACGCCCACGTCGGCCTGGGCCAGGGCCGGGGCGTCGTTTGTGCCGTCGCCGGTCATGGCCACCATCTTGCCCTCTGCCTGGTACTGGCGGATGCGGGCCAGCTTGGCTTCCGGCGTGGCCTCGGCCAGAAAGTCGTCCACGCCCGCCTCGGCAGCGATGGCTGCGGCAGTGAGCGCATTGTCGCCGGTGACCATGATGGTCTTGATGCCCATGGAGCGAAGCTCGGCGAAGCGCTCCCGGATGCCGCCCTTCACGATGTCTTTGAGCCATATGGCCCCGAGCGGTCTGCCGTTCTCGGACACCAGCAGCGGCGTGCCGCCGGATTTGGCGATCTCATGGATAAAGGGATCGATTTCCTTGGGGATGCGCTGGCCGGAGTGCTCGGCCAGGGCAATTATGGCGTCGGGCGCGCCCTTGCGGATCAGGCGCTCCGGCAGGTTCACGCCCGACAGACGGGTCTGGGCGGTGAAGGGCACAAAGGTGGCCCCCAGTTCGTGCAGGTCGCGCCCGCGAATGCCGAAGCGCTCCTTGGCCAGCACCACGATGGAACGGCCCTCGGGCGTCTCGTCGGCCAGCGACGCCAGCTGGGCCGCTTCGGCCAGCTCGCGCTCGTCCACGCCAGGAACGGGCAGGAAGGCCGAGGCCTGCCGGTTGCCCAGGGTTATGGTGCCGGTCTTGTCCAGGAGCAGCACGTCCACGTCCCCGGCGGCCTCCACTGCGCGGCCCGATGTGGCTATGACGCCCGCCTGGACGAGGCGGTCCATGCCCGCGATGCCGATGGCCGAGAGAAGCCCCCCGATGGTGGTGGGAGCCAGGCACACGAAGAGCGCGGCCAGGGCGGTGATGGTTACGGCCTGACCCTGGCCGGAGAGCGCCACGGCAAAGGCAGACATGGGGCGCAGCGTCACGCAGACCACCAGAAAGATGAGCGTCAGCGAGGCCAGCAGGATGTTCAGGGCGATCTCGTTGGGGGTCTTGCGGCGTTTGGCCCCTTCCACCAGGGAGATCATGCGGTCCAGGAAGGTCTCGCCGGATTCGGCGGCCACCTTGACCACAAGCCAGTCAGAGAGAAGCCGCGTCCCGCCGGTGACGGCACTGCGGTCGCCGCCCGCCTCGCGGATGACCGGGGCGCTCTCGCCGGTTATTGCCGACTCGTCCACGGAGGCGATGCCTTCCACGATATCGCCGTCCGAAGGGATGGTGTCGCCCGCTTCCACCAGCATCAGGTCGCCCCGGAGCAGGCTCTTGGCGGGAACGGTGACGAAAGGCGAATCGCGGCGCGGGTGCACCAGCTTCCTGGCGGCCACGTCCTGGCGCAGGCCGCGAAGCGCCGCCGCCTGGGCCTTGCCGCGACCCTCGGCCATGGCCTCGGCGAAGTTGGCAAACAGCACCGTGGCCCACAGCCACGCGGACACGGAGGCCACGAACCCGAAGGGGGCCTCGCCCTGTCCCAGAGAGGCCTGCACGGCCAGCAGCGTGGTCAGGATGCTGCCCACATAGACCGTGAACATCACGGGGTTGCGGGCCTGTCGGGCCGGGGAGAGCTTTCGCGCGCAGTCCGTAAGCGCCTGACGCACGATGGCCGCATCGAACAGAGGCCGTTTGTTCTTGTCTTTGGACATCTGGGTAAACCTCGTTATTTCGGCGGATACAGGGCCAGATGCTCGGCAACCGGGCCGAGCGCCAGGGCGGGCACGAAGGTGAGCGCGCCCACCACCAGCACCACGGCCATGAGCAGCCCCACGAAGATGGGGCCGTGCGTGGGCAGGGTTCCCGGGCCTTCCTGCAGCCGCTTCTTGCCAGCCATGGACCCGGCCAGGGCCAGCACGGGGATGATGAGCCAGTAGCGCGACACGAACATGGCCACGCCTCCGGCGATGGTCCAGAAGGGCGAGGTGGCGGTGAGCCCGGCGAAGGCGCTGCCGTTGTTGTTGCCCATGGACGAGAAGGCGTAGAGCATCTGGCTGAATCCGTGGGGGCCAGGGTTGGAGACGGCGTCTGGCGGACCTGCCACGGCGGCCAGGGCCGTGCCCATCAGGCACAGGAAGGGAGGGATGAGGATGACCAGCGCCGCCATCTTGGTCTCGAAGGGTTCGATCTTCTTGCCCAGGTACTCCGGTGTGCGCCCCACCATGAGCCCGGCCACGAATACGGCCACCACGGCGAAGACCAGCATGCCGTACAGTCCGGAGCCGACGCCGCCGTAGACCACCTCGCCAAGCTGCATGAGCAGCATCGGCCACATGCCGCCAAGGGGCGTAAAGCTGTCGTGCATGGCGTTCACCGAGCCGTTGGACGCGGCTGTAGTGGCTGCGGCCCACAGGGCGGACCCCGCCACGCCGAAGCGCAGTTCCTTGCCCTCCAGGCTGGGAACGGACTCCACGCCCATGCCTGCAAGCGCTGGATCGAGGGCGGATTCGGCCTGAAGCGTCAGAAAGGCAAACCCTGCGAACAGGATGGTCATGGCCGCGAGAATCGCGAACCCCTGGCGCCTGTCGCCCACCATCACGCCAAAGGTGTGGCACAGCGCTGCCGGGATGAGCAGGATGGCCAGCATCTCCAGCAGGTTGGTGAGCGGCGTGGGGTTCTCGAATGGATGGGCGGAGTTGACGTTGTAGTAGCCTCCGCCGTTGGTGCCCAGCTGCTTGATGGCCACCTGGGAGGCCACGGGGCCGAGGGCGATGCTCTGCCTCGCCTGTGTCGCCTGTTCCGTCCTGGGCTTTCCGCCCTCGTCCAGGACCGGCTTGCCCGTTTCGTCCAGCACGGGCTTGTCGATGCTGGCGGGTTCCAGGAAGTCGGCGGTTGCCGAGCCTTCCAAGGTCTGGGGCACGCCCTGCCACATGAGCGCAAGGCTCAACGCGACGGACAGCGGCAACAGCACATAGAGCACCGAACGGGTGACGTCGCGCCAGAAGTTGCCCAGCCTGTCGGTCTCGCGGCGAGACAGCCCCCGGATCAGGGCGGCCATCACGGCCATGCCGGTGGCTGCGGACAGGAAATTCTGCACAGTGAGCGCCAGCATCTGGGTGAGATGGCTCATGGTGGACTCGCCGCCGTAGGCCTGCCAGTTGGTGTTGGTGGCGAAGCTCACGGCGGTGTTGAAGGCCACGAAGGGGTCTACAGCTGGCAGTCCAGCCGGATTCAGGGGCAGCGCGCCCTGGAGCCGCTGGAGCGCGTAGACCGCCAGGAGGCCCAAAGCGTTCAGGCCCGCCATGGACAGGGCGTAACCCTTCCAGTCCATCTCCTGGCGGGCGTCCACGCCGCACAAACGGTACAGCAGACGCTCCACGGGGCCGAACGCGCGGTCCAGGCCGCAGGGCTGGTCCTGGTAGACGCGGGCCATGTAAAGGCCCAGCGGCCAGGAGGCGGCCAGCAGCAGAGCGACGAAGAACACGTGGTGAAACAGGCTGTTGGCGTTCATTCGAACCACTCCGGCTTGCACAGCGCCGCCAGCAGGTACACAAACAATACGGCGGCAAGGGTGAGCGCGAGACTGTCCATGGTTATTTCCTTTCCAGGCTGCCAAGCAGGCCTATGAGGCCGAACAGGCCGAAGACCAGGGCCAGGGTGAGCGATACGAAGAGAATGTCCATCGCAACCTCCGATGAGTGTCGATGGAGAGTGAAGTAGTCAGGATGATGTAAAAATAGTGTAAAGAGATAGCCGGGACGAGTTAAGATTCTGTTTGCTTGGACCCACGCACTGCCTGGCCCTTCTGGTTGTGGCGCTCCTTGCCGGCACGCTCCGCTCCCAGGACGACAAGAAGCAGCTGGCCGACCCGGCCTTCACCAAGGCATCCAGACCCGCCGTGTCCTTCAGGCGCGACGAGCACAACCGGAAGGCCAAGCTCGAAGACTGCAGGGCCTGCCATCACGGCGTGGGCAAGGACGGCAGGATCGACCCCAAGGCCCACTCCTCGGGCACGAAAGGCTCCGAATGCCACACCGCGGCCGGAGGCGGGAAGGGCATGCCGCTCATGCGGGCCTTCCACCGTCATTGCGGCGACTGCCACGAGGCCAAAGGCGTCGGGCCGGTGGCCTGCGGCGAATGCCACCCGAGGAATCCCGCACAATAGAGCGGCGCGTCCGCAGCCCCCCCCGCGCGCCCGGAGCAGGTCCCGGGCGTGCGGACGGCGCGTGAAGAAAACCGGAGAACGCGGACCCTCCTGCGCGCCGGAGCTGCTTCGGGCCTGGGGAGGCGAGGGTCCATTGTGTCCGCGGACCCTCCTGCGCGCCGGAGCTGCCCCGAAGGCGCGGGGGGGGACACGCGGCGAAGGACGGCCCCTGTCGAGGAGCGGGAACTGATCGGACGGGTTTCGCCCCGCCGGGCGAGTTCACGGTGTCGGAGACAATTGGGGGCACCCGTCCGATTCAGGAAAGGCGTACGCCCGGGGACGCCGGCCCGGTGCGGCCGGCGTCGTTCTCCGATGGCGCCGGTCAGTCCTTGCCGATGCTCACTTCCAGGTAAGCCGAGGAGTCCTTGCCCCTGTCGAAGAACAGGAGGTTGCTTCCGGCCCGGTCCTGGAACGGCGCTGCGTAGCCTGCGGTCTTGCCGTCGAGGTTCGCGGCGTAGTTGTCGTACTTTTTGGAATCCGACTGGGCCTTGGAGAACACCAGCCCCTGGCCCACGGCGCTGTCGCCCGGGGAGACGGTCTTGCCGTCGGAGGTCTTGCCGCCCCACCAGTGGGCGCTGGAGAGCTTGCCGATCTCCGTGCCCCCGAGCTTTGTGGCGCTGCCCACGAAGCCCCAGTCCAGCCCGGCCAGCAGGTCTCCCACGATGTAGCCGTAGATGTCGTTGTTGATGCCGTTGAAGGTCTTGCTCTTGCCGGTGTTGTCGTAGTTGCTCACCGTGTAGGAGGGGTTGGCCCCGTAGACGCCCGTGGCGGCGTTCAGGTCCGTGAAGTTGATGGTGATGGTGCTGCTCTTGATGCTGTCGCCGCTGCCGCTGATGCTGGCGTTGCCGGACCCGTCGAACGTCACGGTGAACTTGTACTGTTGCGCCTTGAGCGAGGCCTCGCTGGGCTTGTCACCCACGCCGTTGAAGTAGTTCTCCAGGGTCGCCGTGGGCTTGTCGGTCTTGAGCCAGGACCAGTCGTGGTAGAGGCTGCCGTCGTTGTGTGGCGTGAGCACGCGCTTGAAGTCTCCCGAGAGGGAACTTCCGATGGACCCTTCCTTGTAGACCGCCGAAGACGACGTGGCCGCGCTGGATGCGGCCTTGGCCAGGTCCGTGCCGCTCACGGTGGTTTTCTGGGGCGAATTGGTGGCGCTCTTGGACGCGTTGACCGCTTCCATGCTCAACGGGATCGAGAGGTCGTCGATGTAGGAGAGGTCCACGTTGATGGTGTTGCCCGAAATGGTGGGCTCCAGGTACTGGTAGCGCGTGTTCCTGTTCTTGTCCGAACTGTTCCCGGGGTCCGGGAATCCGCCGGAATAGTCCATGGCGTTGCCGTAGCTGATGTAGATCCTTCCGCTGTTGAAGCTGTTCACCATCACGGCGGGCACGTCGCTCGGCACGCCCACGCCGACGGATTTCGGCTTGTCCTTGTCCTTGGCGTTGTCCGTCAGCTGGGACATCGAATAGGAGGTGTTGGTCTTGAGCGTCTCCTTGCCGCCGGCGTCGTCGTAGTACCATCCGTCGATGCTCCCTCCGTTGTTGAAGAAGGAGACGAACACCTTGTCCGGGTCCGCTCCCGAGGGGAGGTTGAACACGATGGGAACTTCGGACTTCGCGACGCTGGCCGTCAGCAGGAACGCCAGGAGAAACGCCGCGACGGCACTTCTTGATGGCTTGGACATACCCTCCCCCCTCATCGGAATGGTTCGCCGCACGTCTTTATTGCGGCACGAACTGTTCGTGCCTTCTTGCGTCATACGGAATCCGGGGGGAAATGCAACGGCGTTGTCCGGAAAAGGGCTCACGCGCCCGGTGTCCGGCGGGCCGCTAGATGCCCATGATGTTGTAGCCCGAGTCCACGAACACGGTCTGCCCCGTGGTGCCCGAGGAGAGGTCCGAGGCCAGGTAGAGGGCGCAGCGGCCGATGTCCTCCAGGGTGATGTTGCGCCGCAGGGGCGACTTGTCCTCGATGGCCCCCAGGATGCTCCTGAAGCCCGGAATGGCCGCCGCCGCCATGGTGCGCACGGGTCCGGCGCTCAGGGCGTTCACGCGCACGCCGCGCGCGCCCAGGTCCACGGCCAGATAGCGCACGCAGCACTCCAGGCTGGCCTTGGCCACGCCCATGGCGTTGTAGTTGGCCACCACGCGGCCCGCGCCGTAGTAGCTCATGGTCATCACCGAGGCTTCGGGCGCGAAGAGATCCTCGAAGGCCTTGCACAGGGCCACCAGGGAGAAGGCCGACACGTCCAGGGCCACGTGGAAGCCCTCGCGGCTGGTGTCGATGAAGCGGCCCGCCAGATCCTCGCGGTTGGCGTAGGCGATGGAGTGCACCAGAACGTCCAGGCCGTCCCAGTGCCCGGCGATCTCCCGGCGGATGCGCCCGATGTCCTCGTCGGAGGTGACGTTGCACTGCACCACGAAGTCCGCCCCCAGCTCCTCCGCGATGGGCAGGATGCGCTTGCGCACCGCGTCGCGCGAGTAGCTGAGCCCGATGCGGCAGCCCTGGTCCGCGAAGGCCTTGGCGATGCCGTAGGCGATGCTGCGGTTGTTCACCACCCCGAAGATCAAGGCCCTTTTTCCGCTGAGCAGCATGGCGCTCACCTCCTGACGCGGTTCCCGGAAGACGGGTTTCCACCGCTCTAGCCCAAAACGGGCCGACCTGCCAGACGTTCCCGCCCCTTGCCTTCCGGCCCCTTCGGCCGTTAGATTCCCCGGAGAACGGCGTCCGCGCGCGGGCGCGTCGCCCGCAGGAGCGGCCCTGACGGCAGGCCCGGCGAGGCGGCGAACGCGGGCGCATCAGGAGAGCTTCATGCGCGTGCACGGTCGATCAACGTCCTTCGGCTCCGGCGGCGACCCGCGCGGGCGCGAGCGCTCCGAGCGCTTCCGCAGGGCACACAAGCCGGGCCAGAAGGTGCGCGGCACGGTGGTGGAATGGCAGGGCGAGGGACTGGCCTGGGTGGAGATCGACGGCCACCGCCTCCTGGCCCAGGTGTCGCCCGACGCCCGCCTGGGGCTGGAGCGGGGCTTCCTGATCGTGAGCCTCGCCCCCGAGATCGTGCTGCGTGAGCTCCCGGCCCGCACGTCCGGGCTGGACGTGGTGGTGTAGCCGTGGCCCTCATGATCGGCACGCCCTGCTACGACGGCAAGGTCACCCTGGCCTACATGCGCTCCGTGCTGGGGCTACTGGACGCCCTGGCCGGGGCCGGGGTGCAGGCCTCCTTCCAGACGCCCTCCCACGAGAGCCTGGTGACCCGCGCGCGCAACCACGTGGCCAACGCCTTCCTGCGCGACGCGGAGTGCTCCCACCTGCTCTTCATCGACGCCGACATCGGCTTCGAGCCCGAGACGGCCCTGCGCTACCTCAAGGCGGACCGCGACGTGGTCTGCGGCATCTACCCCGTCAAGCACCTGGACGTGGGGAAGCTTCGGCGCATGCCCCGGGGGCTGCCGGATGCCCAGGCCGAGGCGGCGTCTCTCAAGTACACCGTGAAGTTCAAGCCCGGCTGCAAGGTGGACGCCCTGGGCCTGGTGGAGGTGGAGTACGGCTCCACGGGGTTCATGCTCATCCGGCGGGGCGTGCTGGAACGCATGAGTCAAGCCTACCCGGAGCTGACCTACCGCAACAGCTACGTGAACGCCTCGCGCGACGACGTGGACAACTACGCCTTCTTCGACACCATGATCGACCCGGAAACACGCGACTACCTCCCCGAGGACTACGCCTTCTGCAAGCGCTGGACGGCCCTGGGCGGGACCATCCACGCCGACGTGGCCAGCCGCTTCACCCACCTGGGCGGCCACGCCTACGAGGGGGACTTCCCGGCGTATTTGACCAACCTGGGGGAGGACGGGTCAGGCCAATGAAAAAGGCCGGTCGCGGGACCGGCCTTGGAGATCGAAGAATCGCGGGGACTAGAAGGGCACGTCGTCCATGCCCGAGGCCTCGGAGGGGAAGGCCGGGGCCATGTCCTCCTCGCGGGGCTGCTGGCGCTGGCCGCCCTGGCGGCCGCCCTGGGCGCGGTTGCCCTGCTGCTGGGGCGCTCCGCCGCCGCGGCGCTCGCCGCCCTGGCCGCCTCCGTAGCCGCCCTGGCTCCCGCCGTAGCCGCCTTCGGAAGGCGCGTTGTCCACGCCGCCGCCCTTGGAATCGAGGAACTGCACGGTGTGGCCCGGCGCGGTGACGATCACTTCCGTGAAATACTTCTTCTGTCCCTGCTGGTCTTCCCAGGAGCGGGTGCGCAGGGTCCCTTCCACGTAGATCAGGCGGCCCTTGCTCAGGTAGTTGCCGCAGAACTCCGCCGAGCGGCCATAGACCTTCACCGAGTGCCATTCGGTGGCTTCGACCTTCTCGCCGTCCTTGTTCCGGTAGGATTCGGAGGTGGCCAGGCGCAATTCCGCCACCGGCTGTCCCGAGGGGAGATAGGTCAGCTTGGGGTCCTGCCCGAGCCTGCCGATGAGGATCACCTTGTTCACGTTGCCGGCCATATGCCCTCCGTGGGGTGTAGCGCGCAAAGCCGCGTCGCGTCGTGTTTTCGTGCGTTGACGCAGGAGCTTGCCGCGCCCTGCGATCATCCAGTCGATATCGTGCGCGCGAAACGTCGCGCGCAGGAGCTTATCCTAACGGTAACCGGCCCGGTCTTCAAGGTCGTCCAGGGCCTCTTCGATCTCTTCGCTCAGACGCTGGGCCGCCTCGGGCTTCCAGGTGGCCAGGGCCTCGTTGAAACGCTCAACGAGCGCCTCGGCCTTGGCCAGCCCCGGCCCCACGCGTTCGGCCACGCCCGGGGAGACCTCCCCGGCCGCGAGGCGCGCGCGCAGGGTGTCCACCAGTTCCAGCACGCCGCGCCGGGCAGGAGCGTAGTCGTGCCCCGGCGGATAGGCCAGATGGGAGAGGATGGGCCAGGTTTCGTCCACCTTCCCGGGGTCGGTGGTGGCGGCGCTTACGCGCACCTGGAGCAGCTTGCCCATGGAAACCTCCTCGGGGACACCCCGGTTGCGGTGACGCGGCCAGCCCCGTCAGGCCCGGACGAACCCGCGTCGGCAGCCCGGGCCGGCCTTGAAGCCAGGCCGGCAGCCCTCTGCGGACGCCCCTACTCCTGTTCTTCCCAGTCGGACTGGACGCGGTTCACCACGTCCTGGATGACGCCCATCTGGTCTTCCGGGCAGACGCTGATGAGGGGCGCTCCGGCGTCCACGTTCTGGTCGTGGGAGAAGTAGACGTCGTAGATGATGCCCTCGGGGCCGGAGTAGTTCAGGGGCTTCTCGCGCTTCATGCGCGAGACGATGAAGAGGTCCATGCCGTCCTTGACGCGGATGGAGCGGCAGCCCGACACCTTGACCTTCTTGTCCACGTCCGGGGCGAAGTAGTACTTGGCGCGTTCGGGGGCCTCGAAGAGGTGGAGCACCTGCTTGAGGATGGCCTGGGTGACCTCCTCCTTGGTGAGGAAGTGGCGCAGCACCAGAAGCGGCGTTCCCGCCTCGACGAACCGGCCGTCCAGGTGGGAGTGCACCTCGCGCACCTGTCCCTTGCGCTGGCAGTGGATGGGCTTGGCGTTGCGCTCGCGGGTCACGGTGGCCAGGAGGGTTCCGGGCTTCTCGCGCCAGGTTCCCGAGGGACCCAGCACGCGGGTCTCTCCGGCGGTGGTCTTGAAGGAGACCACGCCGCAGTGCGGCGCGCAGACCACGGCCTCCTCGTAGGGGGAGGCCTTGAACTGTTCGAGGATGGCTTTCACGTCCTTCACGGCGGTCCCCTTAGCGGTAGTAGAGGTTGCGGCCGCCGATGGTCTGGAAGGCCTGCACCAGGTTGTTGCGGATTTCCCTGCGGTCCCAGATGCCCTGGATGTGGCCGCGGGCCAGGGCGTTGTAGGCCAGGTGGTAGTCCGGGGGGATGTCCGTGCCGGTGGTCTCCTTGATCACGCCGGGGCCGGCGAAGCCGATGTTGGCCGAGCGCACGGAGAACTGGTAGGGCGAGCAGCCCAGGAAGCTGGCCACGGGGCCTGCGTAGGAGTAGGTGTCGTAGAGCACCATGTAGAGCCCGCCCGCCTCGATGTAGCGACGCACGGCCATGGTCACGCGGGGCATCTGGATGACGCCGTTGGTGCCCTCCTGGATGCGGATGCCCGCCGTTCCGTGCACATAGGCCAGGAAGGGATAGTGCTTCTTGCGCGCGCGAGAGAGCGCCCGGATGAACTTCTCGCCTTCGGCCGCGCCCACCGTGCCGCCCCGGAAGGGGGCCGCCAGCAGGCCGACCACCACCTTGATGCCCTCGATGGAGGCCTCGTAGGTGATGCAGGAGCTCTTGAGCTTGAGCTTCGTCTTGGCGTCGTCCAGCTTCTTGTCGAAGCCGGGGTAGCTCAGGGGGTTGGCGGCCTCCACCTCGGCGTTGAACTCGGAGACGGAGTCGCGGTCCAGCACGTTGTGGGTGAACCACTGGTATTCCATGGGGAAGTGGTGCCCGCAGTACTGGCAGACGCCCGCGAAATCGCCGAAGAGGTCCGGGGCCCAGAGGTCCAGGCAGCCGTGGGTGGCGGCGTTGGGGCAGGTGACGGCCTTGTCCTCGCGGGTCTTGGGGCTCACGTAGACGCTGTTGCCGTCGCCGTCCAGGCAGATGCCGTCCTCGGCGCAGGAGAGCTCGGTGAGCTTCTGGATGGTCTGCGTGTCCACCTTGCGCGCCCCGCCGGTGGAGCGGAAGGGCCGCAGGAGCTTGTTGGCCACCAGGCGCACCTCGGCCTCGGCCTCCTCGCGCAGCTGTTGGAGCTTGGTTCCGTAGGCGCGGAGGAACTCGTAGCGCAGGTAGGAATAGGTGGACCAGGAGAGCTGGCGAAGGGAATCGGCCATGCGCCGCGACACGGGCGTCTTGTCCTGGTAGGCCTGCTGGGCCATGTCGCGGAACTTGCGGTAGCGCCGCCAGACCAGACGCTCGGCCGCGCTCTCGTCCAGCGACCAGCGCACGAAGAAGGCCTCGGCGTCGGCCAGGTGGGCCTTCTTGCGGCGCTTCACGGCCATGGCGCGGATGAAGTTCATGCCCTTCACGGAGAGGAAGGCCTCGTCGGTGGCGAGCATCATCTCCTGGCGCAGGCGCTTGAAGAAATCGTAGTGGTGGGGGCGCGCGCCCAGGGGGGGTTCCTGGATCACGCGGTCCACGTAGCCCATGCGCAGGTTGTCCGCGCCGGTGATCTTGAGCCGCGAGGCCACCTCCTCGATGAGCTCCACCGGGGCGCGCTGGCCCTGGCGGATGCCCGACTCGATGGCCGCCGCGCCCTCGGGCGAGATGACCGAGTAGTAGCCGTGGGAGAGCATGAGCCGGGTGTCGGCCAGGGCGATGGCCTCGGCCCCGCCGGAGCCGCCTTCGGAGATGCAGGCGATCACGGGCACGCGCAGGGCGGCCATCTCGTAGAGGTTGCGGGCGATCTGCTGGGCCGCGCCGGGGTAGTCCTCCACGGGGAAGGCCCCGGGGGTGAAGACGTAGGTGTGGATGGGGATGTTCTCGGTCTCAGCCACCTTCATGTACTGCAGCGCCTTGGCGTTGCCCCAGGGCTTCACGGAGCCGCCGTTGCGGAACTCCTGGCCGTGGCCCTTCTCCTGGCCGATGACCATCACGGGCTGGTTGTGCACCTTGTCGCCCTGGCGGCGGGTGATGTAGGCCCGGGCGATGAACATGGAGGGGTCGATGGAGTACTCGTCCTGCCCGCCGATCTCGGTGTAGTTGTCGTAGCAGAACTCGAGGATGTCCTTGAGCGTGATGCGCTGGGGGTGGCGCACGATGCGCACGCGGTCCATGGGGGTGAGCTCGGGGTCGAGCTTCTGCTCCACAAAGCCGAAGAGGTCCTCCAGCTGGGCCAGGAGCTTCACTTTGTCGGAGAGCTTGGCGTCCTGCTCGCCGGAGCGCAGCCCGGCCAGCTTGGCGGAGAGAAGGGCCACGTCTTCGGGACGGCGCGTCCCGAAGACATCCTGGATGTACTGGAGCCTGGCTTCAAGCTCCTGGATGCTTTTTTCGATGTCCATGGGTTGGTTTTCTCGGATGTCTGGCCCGTCGGCCTAGAACACCAGGATATCGCGGGTTTTCTCCCGCAGGAAAGCGATGTTGGACTTCATGGGAGCCCCGGCCTGGTCCTGCCCTTCGAGCGCGAGGCCGTCGAGGTACTGCACGCCCCGGGCCTTGGCCTCTTCAAGGTTCTTGCCCCAGATGATGGCCAGGGCGAGGTTGGGGTCGAACTCGGTGGGGATGTCGTAGGGCTTGTCCCGGGGGATCTGCGAGTGCAGCTCGGCCCAGGAGAAGGCCGGTGGGCCGAAGCGGTCGATGCGGCCCACCCAGGGGGTGAAGCGGTTGGCGGGGTCCTCGGCGATGATGCGGTACTCGATGCCGATGCCCTCGAAGGTGATGTCGTCCTGGGTGAAGCCCATGGGGTCGCCCAGGCCCATGCGGATCTGCTCGCGGATGATGTCCACGCCGGGCTTGCCCTTGATGCGGGCGATGGCGGCGGAGACGCCGTTTTCCACCTGGATGCGGGTGTTCACTTCCATCAGGAAGGGCTGCCCGGCGGGGGTGACGATCCATTCCCAGGTGCCCACGTTGTCGTAGCCCACCTCGCGGGCGATGGAGAGCGAGTGGGCGGTGATGTCCGCGAGCACCTTGGCGGCGTCGAAGGAGTACTTCACCTGGTCCGGGGCGAAACCGGGGGCGATCTCCACGCGCTTCTGGCGTCCGGTGGACTGGATGGTGCAGTTGCGGGTGCCGAAGTGGGCCACGTTGCCGTGGCGGTCGGCGGCGATCTGCACTTCCAGGTGGTTGAAGGTGAGGATGCGCTGCTCGATGAGCACGCCCTCGTCGTGGAACTGGCGCTTGGAGTAGTTGCGGATGCGCCGGTAGACGGTCTTGAAGTGGTCCAGGTTCTGGACCTCCTCGATGCCCATGCCGCCGCCGCCCGCCGAGGCCTTCACCAGCACGCGGGCGTTGTCGATGCCCTGCTCGGCCTGGAAGCGGAAGAGCGAGTCGGCGATCTCCTCGGCTTCCAGCTCGTCGTAGACGGGGCGGTCGGAGCCGGGCACGGTGGGCACGCCCAGGGAGCGCGCCAGGCGCTTGGTGTTGATCTTGTCGCCCAGGGTGCGGATCACAAGCCAGCTGGGGCCGATCCAGATCATGGGG
This sequence comes from Fundidesulfovibrio sp., assembly GCF_058402725.1. Lineage (NCBI taxonomy): Bacteria > Pseudomonadati > Thermodesulfobacteriota > Desulfovibrionia > Desulfovibrionales > Desulfovibrionaceae > Fundidesulfovibrio > Fundidesulfovibrio sp. The sequence continues at coordinate 45,553 of NZ_JBZVFJ010000007.1, forward strand.
CGCGTGCGTTCGCTGACGCGCCGGGCGAACCGGTAGTCTTCGGCGAAATAGCCGTAGCCGGGGTGCACGGCGGTGGCCATGGCGTGGTCGGCCACGGCCATGAGTTCGTTGGCGTCGTGGTAGGAACTGATGCGCACGGCCTCGCCGCCCAGTTCGCGGGCCATGGACACGTGCCCGGAGGCGTGGTCTTCCCGGGTGAAGACGCAAACAAAATCCAGGCCCAGTTTGCGGCAGGCCTGGATGATTCGCTGGGCGATCTCGCCCCGGTTGGCCACCAGCACCTTATGTTTGGTTGTCGTCGTCAATGTGGCTCCCGCCGGTTTTCTGCTTCGCGATGAGGTACTTCTGGACCTCGAGCACCAGCTTGTCCAGGTGTTCTTCCTGTCGCCGGGTCAGGTCCTTGAACTTGAGCCCCGCCATGGCGCCCTTGCGCCGGGCGACCTGGGCCTTGAGGCTCCTGATGAGGGTGCGCCCCTTCACCTGGATGTCCAGGACCAGCTCCGTCTGCTCCGCGAGCGCGCCTCCGGGGTCGTCCAGGGAGACGCCCCCGGCGCTGATGTCGTGCACGGGGAATGAGCGCTCCAAGGGAAGCGTCCAGGCCGTCATGTCCGGGAAACGAGCGCGGAAGGTCTGGCGGTTGGCCTCCTTCTCGGTCTCGTAGGTGAACATCAGGTCGTTCTTCATCCCTCAACCTGCACTTCCATGACGAAATCCAGGCGGCGGTTCCTGGCCCGGTTCGCCTCGCTCGTGTTGGGGAGCAGCGGTTCTAAATCAGCTAACCCGGTGGATGTCAACCTGTTCGCGGGCACGCCCTGGGACAGGAGGAAACGCAGGGCCGACACGGCCTGGAGGGAGGAAACCTCCCAGTTGTTGCGCAGACGCGCCTGGGGGGGCGGCGGCGTGTCGTCGGTGAAGCCCTTGATGTGCACGCGCTGGTCCGGGTGGCGGGCCAGGAAATCCTTGACCAGGAGCAGGCGCTGCTTCCCGGCGTTGGTGAGCTGCGTCACGTCGCTGGCCTCGAACATGCCGTCGGAGGGCACGGAGACGGTCATGCGCGAGCCCTGGAGGGTGGTCTTGAAGGTGGTTTCGCCGCGCCCCTGGAAGTAGGCGGTGAGGTCCTGGTAGACTTGGCGCTGGCGCATGATGAGCTGCTCGCGCAGGCTCAGCTGTTCGAGCACCTTCTCCTCCATGGACTGCGCGCCGGGCGTCTTCTTGAACGGAGCCTTCTCGGATTTGAGCCGCTGGCGCACGCTCTCCAGGGTCTCCGAGACGTTCTCGGGCTTGAGGGTGGCCAGGGAGAAGAGAAAAATGAAGAAGCACAACAGCAGCATGGACATGTCCGCCATGGTGATCTGCCACACCTGGGGGATGTCCTCGTGCTCGTCGTCTTCGTCGAGGCGGCCCTGGTCATCTGCCAACGGTGCGCTCCTTGGGCGGCACGAACGAGGAAAGCTTGTCGCGCACGAGCAGGGGGTTGTTGTTCTGCAGGATGCAGCGCGCGCCCTCGAAGATGATCTCCAGGTTGAGCACCTCCTGGTAGGTGCGCGCGCGCAGCTTGGCGGCCACGGGCAGGAAGAACAGGTTGGACAGGAGCGCCCCGTAGAACGTGGTGAGCAGGGCCACGGCCATGGCCGGCCCCAGGCTCTTGGGATCGTTCAGGCGTCCCAGCATCTGCACCAGGCCGATGAGCGTGCCGATGAGCCCGAAGGCCGGAGAGAACGTGCCCAGGGACCTGAACACCGTCTCGCCGATCTGGTGGCGGCGTTTGAGGGAATGGATCTCGATGCGCAGGGTGTCGTGGATGAGTTGCGGCCCGGCGCTGTCGGCAATGAGCTTGCAGGCCTTCTTGAGCACCACGTTGTCCGTTCGGATGTTCTCCAGGGCGAGAAGGCCCTCGCGCCGCGAAATCTCCGCGATGCGCACCATGACGTTCACCACTTCCTGGGCCGTCACCTTGCGTGAGGAGAAGATCTTGAAGAAGGCGTTGAAGGCCTGTAACACTTCCTCGATGGGGTGGCTCACGCAGAGCGCGGCCGTGGTTCCTCCGAGGACGATCATGGCGCTGGGGCCGTCGAGAAACTGGAGGAACGAGCCCCCCATGATGATGGCGCCCACCACCAGGCCCAGGCCCGTGGTCAGCCCCAGAAGCGTCGCGAAATCCATCAGGTCACCTCTACTTCCCCGACCCCAACCCGCAAGGCCAGACACACATGCAGGAACGCGACACGGCGCAGGAACGCAACACGGCGGAGAACGCGGCGGCCTTCCTGCGCGCCAGGCTCCCGGAAGGCTTCCGGCCCAGGGCAGCCATGGGGCTGGGCACGGGGCTGGGCCGCGCGGCCCCGTCCCTGGAGATACTCGACCGGCTGGACTATCGGGACATCCCGGGCTTCCCCCGCTCCACCGTGCCGGGGCATGCTGGGCAGCTCCTGGCCGCGCGCCTGGCCGGGACGAGCGTGCTCGTCTGGAGCGGGCGCTTCCACCTCTACGAGGGCTACACCCCGGCCCAGGTGTGCCTGGGGGTGCGCGTTTCGGCCCTTTTGGGGGCCGGCGTCCTGGTGGCGGCCAACGCGGCGGGCTCTCTCAACCCGCTCCATAAAGTAAAGGAGTTACTGGTCATCTCCGACCATGTCAATCTGACGGGCCTAAGCCCCCTCACCGGCCCCAACGTGGACGCCTGGGGGCCGCGCTTCCCGGACATGAGCCGGGCCTACAGCACGCGCTTGGCCGAGGCGGCCGGGCGGGCCGCCCTGCGCCTGGGCCTTCGCCTGGAGCGAGGCGTCTACGCGGGCGTGACCGGCCCCCAGCTGGAAACCCCGGCCGAGACGCGCATGCTGCGCCTGCTCGGGGCCGACGCCGTGGGCATGTCCACGGTGCAGGAGGTCATCGCGGCGCGCCACATGGGCCTGGAGGTGCTGGGGCTCTCCTGTCTGGTGAACCAGAACCTGCCCGACTGCATGGCGGAGGTGACCCTGGAGTGCGTGCTGGACGCCGCATCCGAGGCCTGCGTCAAGCTCTGGCGGCTCCTGGAGGCCGTGGCCCCCGAATTGTAGCCTCCGTCGGTCTGGCCTGCCCCTCTGCCGGGGAGCGCGGGCCGATCGTCTTCCGATCGGTCGGTCCGCGCTCCCCGGCAGAGGGGCAGGCCAGACCGACGGAGAAACCGACGCCCAGGACCAGGCACGCGGGCCGGACGAACCGGCCGTGAATCCCGCGCGTCCGCTCTACTCCCGCACCCCGATGAGGCCCCGGCGGCCCAGCTCCCGCAGGAAGGCCGCCACCGAAAGCTCGGCCTCGCGGGCGGGCACGCCGTAGCGCTCGCCCAGGGCCAGGGCCATCTCCTTCACCGTGCGATCGCCGTCGATCAAGTCCCAGCAGAACGTGCCCAGCTCGTCCAGTTCCAGCTTTTTCTGCAGCGGCGTGCCGTCCCAGGCCCCCACGCGCCGGGCCAGGCCCGCGAACCACGGCCGGTAGGCCGACAGATACGTCAGGCGCGCCAGGCCGCCCTCCAGGCGTTCCTCGCGCACCATGCGGTTGCGCGCCGGACGCATGGCCAGGCGCTCCTCGCGCCCCGGCTCCTCGGGGGCGGGCGGCGGAGGCTTACGTTTCCAGGGCCACATACCTGCCGCACACCTCCTCCAGCTCCTCGCGGGTCATCCTCCGGCGCGTGCGCGCGGCCAGCGCCAGGATGCGCGAGCGGTCCGCACGCCAGACCACGCCCGACACCGGCCGGGCCGCCTCGAAACATCGCGCCAGCAAATCCCCCGTCAACCGGACGAACATCCCGGGCGCGGCCGCCCTCCAGAACGCCGCCGGGCTGCCGGTCAGATATCCCGGCCTGAAGTCCCCGCGCTCGCCGAAGGCCTGGGACAGTACCTTCCCCGCCCAGCCCTCCAGGGTCTGGCCCCGCAGGATGGCCTCGGCCGGGGCGAAACGGTGGAACTCCACGGTCTCGCCGCGCCCGGCGAAAGAAAGGCGGTAGTGCCCCAGCTTGAGGTCGAAGGCCTTCAGGCGCAGGCCTGCCGGGGCCTCCCCGGCCACGTCGTAGAGGCGAAAGGTCCCGTGCGGAAGGTTTTTCACGGAGGCGAGAGCCTGGGTCCACGGCAGGGCGGGCTCCCCCTCCCGGGCGTGGGGCGCGGCCAGCACCGCCAGGCCCGATCCGGGCGGGGCGAAAAACACGGCGTCCGGCCCCCTGCCCGAGCCCGTGCGGCAGGCCCAGGCCCCCTCCCCCAGCGCGCGCAACGAGGCCTCCAGCACCCCTGCGGGGCGCTCCTCGCGCGCAAGCACCCCGCGCCGCGCCAGGCGCTTCAGGGCCTTTTCCGGGACGGTCCCGGGCTTCAGGCGCTGCCAGCGCAGGGTGAGCCGGGGGCCCGAGCCGTCCTCCAGGCGCAGATAGCCCAAGCCCACGCGGGCGGGCTCCCACGCGGAAGGGACCGCAAGGCCAAGCCCGTCCCAGGCGATTTCCCGGAGAGCGCTCATGCGATCACGACGTGGGTCACGTCCGGCGGACAGGCCAGACGCACCGGCAGCCCGGCATAGCCCAGGCCCGCCGAGACGACCATGCGCCGACCGTCCACCGCGCCCAGGCCCGGACCGATGCGGCGGTCGGCCTGGTTGATGGCCGCGCCGATCACGGGCAGGCGCATCTGGCCGCCGTGGGTGTGGCCCGAGAGGGTGAGCCACGGGGCCAGGCCCTCGGGAACGCCCAGGGCCAGCTGGGGGTTGTGGGCCAGCATGAGCGTGACGGCGGGGTCCTGGCCTTCCAGGCAACGCCAGGAGAGCCCGGGCTCGTAGGCGTCGCGCAGGCCCGCCAGGGTGAAGCGGCCCCAGGGACCGGCAAGGGGCACGGACTCGCCGCGCAGCACCCGCGCCCCGCATCCGGAGAGGAAGCGGGCCACGCGCCCGCCGTCCACGTAGATGTCGTGGTTGCCCAGCACCGCGAAGACGGGGGCCACGCGGGCCAGTTCGCGCAGGAAGTGCTCGGTCTCGGCCAGGTGTTCCAGTTCGTATTCCACCAGGTCGCCGCCGAAGAGCACGGCGTCGGGAGCGAAGGCCTCCACATGGCGCAGGGCCTGCGCCAGGTGCGCCTGGGGCAGGAAGAACCCGGCGTGGAGGTCCGTGACCAGGCTCAGGCGCAGCTCCCGGCCCCGGGGCGCGTCGGGGTGGCGCTCAAGCAGGATCTGCCGCTCATCCACCACGGTTTCTCCGGCGGAGGATTCGGCCAGCGCCTTGGTGCAGGCGGCCCCGGCGCAGGCCAGAAGCCCCCCGGCCAGCAGGCGGCGGCGCGCGGGCAGATGCGGCACGGCGGCGCGGCGCAGGGAGACCCGCAGGGCCAGGCCCAGGGTGAGCGCCGCGAAGACCGCCAGCACGCACAGATAGTAGAGGAGCAGGTACTTGGAGTGGGCCACGCGCACCAGGGGGAAAAAGCCCGCCGCGCCCAAGGCGAAGGCGACCCAGGCCGCCAGCCAGATGCGGACCGCCGCCGCGTCCAGGGCCGCGCGGTGGCGGCGCAGGAGCCAGAAGCCCCCGAACACGGCCGCCAGGGCCGCCGGGAGGATGAGGAGCGCGAGGGGGTGGACGCCGCGAAAGCCGAGAAGGGTCATGGAGCAACCTCGAAGGGGGTCACGGGGCCTCTCTGACAGACTTGGCCCCGGCTGTAAACAGCCGCCCCACCCGCCCATGGAAAGAACCGATTCGGGCAGCCTGTTCAAAAAACTCGCTGGCAAGGCGCTGGGAAAAGCCAAGCCCGAAGCGTAGTCCCCCTACGTGAGGGTTTGGTTTTTTCCAGCAACGCGGCCAGCGAGGATTTTTCAGCAGGCTGCTATCCGCCGCCGCGCAGGGCCTCGATGGGGTCCAGGGCGGCCGCGCCGCGCGCTGGCTTGAGCCCGAAGATCAGGGCGATGGCCAGGGCCGAGGCCAGGCCCATGGCGAAGAGCTTGCCCGAGAGGCGGATCTCCAGCACTCCCAGGCCCGCCAGGAGCTGGCCCATGGCCACGCCCAAGGCGATGCCCACGAAGGCCCCGATCAGCGTGAGCAGCACCGCCTCGGCCAGGAACTGCACCGTGATGGCCGTGGAGGTGGCCCCCAGGGCCTTCTTGAGCCCGATCTCCTCGCGTCGTTCGCTCACCGAGAGGAAGAGCAGGTTGGCCAGCACGAAGCCGCCCACCAGCATGGCCGCCCCGGCCGTGATGCCCAGGAAGACCATGATGCCCCCGGTGATCATGCTCAGAAACTTGAGCACCTCGCTGGCGGAGATGATGGAGAAATCGTCCGAGTCCTCGATGCGCAGGCCGTGGTTGTGGCGCAGGAGCGAGCGCAGGCCGTCGATGTGGGAGTCCATGAATTCGGGTTCGAGGAACTTCACGCGCAGGGCGCGGAAGTAGTTGCGCTCCAGGTGGAAGCGCTGTGTCAGCGTGGAAATGGGCATGATGAGGCGGTCGTCCACGGAGCTTCCGCCGCCGCCGGGCGCGAAGCCCCGGTAGGAGAGCCTGCCCACCACCTGCACGGGCAGGTCCTGCACGAGGATCACCTTGCCGATGGGCGATTCGTCCCCGAAGAGTTCGCGCGCGGGGTTGTCGCCGATGAGGCAGACCTTGGCCGAGTGCTTCACGTCCTCCTCGGTGAGGTCGCGCCCTTCGGCCAGGGGCCAGTTCCAGGCCTGGGCGTAGTCGCCGGTGGCCCCGACCACCACGGGGGTGACCATGTTGCGGTTGCCGTTGCGCAGGGTCACCTGGGATTTGGAGCGCATGGGCACCACCAGGTAGGCCCCGGGCAGGGAGCGCTCGATGGAGAGGGCGTCGGCCCAGGTGAGGGTGAGGGTGCGCTGCCCCACCGCGCGCGTCTCGATGTTGCCGCCGAAGACGAGCACGGCGTCGGGGCCGAACCACTCCACGATCTCCAGGGTCTTGCGGCGCGCGCCGTCCACCGAGGCGATAATGATGGTGAGGGCCGCGATGCCCAGGGCCACGGCCAGGATCACGAAGACCGAGCGCAGCTTGAAGGCCCACAGCGCGCCCCAGGCCATGCCCAGCACGCGCCGCATGCGCGCCGCCCGGGCCAGGGCCTCACGCGATGCGGCCGTCGAGAACCAGGACGCGGCGCTTGGCATGGCTGGCGGTCTCCTCGTCATGGGTGACCACGACGATGGTCTTGCCCTGGGCGTTCACCTGGGCCAGCAGGGCCATGATCTCGGCCGAGGTGGCGGAGTCGAGCTGGCCGGTGGGCTCGTCGGCCAGGATGAGGTCGGGATCGTTGAGCAGGCTGCGGGCCAGGGCCACGCGCTGCTGCTGGCCGCCGGAGAGCTGGGAGGGCTTGTGGCGCATGCGGTCGCCCAGGCCCACCTGCTCCAGGAGGTGCGCGGCGCGCTCCCTGAGTTCTTGGCCGGGCCTGTCGCCGTAGAGCCCGGGCAGGAGCACGTTGTCCAGGGCCGAGGCGTAGGGGATCAGGTAGAAGCTCTGAAACACGAAGCCGATGAGCCGGTTGCGCAGGCCCGAGAGGGCGTCGTCGTCCAGTTGGGAGACGTCCTGCCCGCGCAGGAGGTAGCGCCCGGAGCTGGGCCGGTCCAGCAGGCCGATGATGTGCAAGAGCGTGGACTTTCCCGATCCAGAAGGGCCCTGCAGGGCCACGAACTCGCCCGCGGCGATGTCCAGGTCCACGCCGCGCAGCACGTGGGTCTCCACGTCGCCCAGATGGTAGGTTTTGGCGGCCTGCTCCAGGCGGATGAGAGGGACGTCTTCCATGGGCGGGGACTCTGCCAGATCGGGACGGCGAGGTCGAGAGGTTCGCGGCCAAGCAAAAAGCTGGCGGCGTCCCAGACCAAAAGTCCGAGGCGCCAACAGGTTGCCATGTCGCAAGAGATCCGGCGGG